>RGDT01000568.1 GCA_009918525.1 Planctomycetia bacterium | reverse complement strand
CTCCTGATCCAAATGCCGCTGTCATTTTAAACCCACCGTCTCCCATCACAGTACACCTGCTAGCGCGGTATGCACATCGCGAAGGAATGATGCCACAAATACCCCCTGGGGCCCGCCGAGACTACCTGGAGCGACAAGAGCTACGAAACCGAGAAGACGCGGCCAGACGGGCTGCCGGACTCAGCGTCCATTCCCATCCCTCCACCGCTTCGTCCTCACCTGTTACACCCCAAGTTGACGATTACTATGACAGATGGGTTGCACGACGGGACTCCGAGCTCCGACGGGATGCCGCCGAACGCGGCGTTGAATATTTCACCCCAAGCTCACCATCCATATTCACCCCAAGCAATCCATCTGAGCATACAGAAGAAACACTGTCACCAATGGTTCTGAGTTTGGCTTTCCCATCTTCCGAAAACAGTCCAGCCAACGCTGTTGGCGGCGTCATCGACCTCAATACTCCTATCCCAAGTTCGTCGCAGCTGGTAACAGTGCAGACCGAAATTCCCAGTTCAGCCCCCGCTGACGGAAGGGACGTCATCGACCTCAATACTCCAACTCACAGCCCGTCCGCCAACGCAACCAGCACCCAAGCTCAAAGCCCTTCCGTAAACGCAATCAGTACTCCTGCTCCAAGCCCGTCATCAGCTGCAACCAGCACTCCTGCTCCAAGTCCATCCAGGTTGGTCATCATGCAGACCGGTCTTATTTGTCGCATGGACGCAGCTGGACGATTAACTCCGGCCGAGGAATCCGACTTTTCGTCCAATGACTCACCCATCTTATCATACGAACCAACAAAGAAACAACTGCGTGAAATCAAAGATGCGGAGAAAAAGGAAGCAGCACAGATATGTGCCTTCACGGCCCTTCAAGAGAAGGAGGCAGCGGCGCAGCTACGTGCCTACTTGGTTGCGGAAAAAAGAAGACGGCAGAACCTAAACGTAGACGCGCCGATATATCTTCACGGCGCCCATTACGCTCCAAAACCAATCCAGTCCGCACAC
>RGDT01000567.1 GCA_009918525.1 Planctomycetia bacterium | reverse complement strand
CCGCCGTGAATTCTTCAGGCACAACAATAAATTCGCCAGCGGTGCCAGTCGTGCGGCCCCACGCGGCGTTGAATACCCACACCCGATCGCCGATTCGGACGGGATCGACGCCTTCACCTACTGAGTCGATCACGCCGGCACCGTCGCTGTGAGGCGTACGAGGGAACGGCCATGTCGAAGGAATATGCCCGGCTCTGACCTTGACGTCCGACGGATTAACGCCGGAAGCCTTCAATCTTACGCAAACTTCACCGGCACCTGCGACGGACTTGGGCATATAAACCAAGTTTAGAACTTGCGACGCTTCGCCGATCTCGCTGTATTGGGCAGCATGCATAAATTATCCTAGCGTAGAAATTTAAGCTGCACGTTCAAGTACGGCTTATTGATAGTACGCTTGAGCTGTAAAATGAGTTTGGAGAGCTACCGCCCCGCAAATCGCCGTAGCGAGTAGCGGGACGAAGGGTTGCTGTCAGAACTTGGCCTTAAGCGAAACTCCCCACGTCCGAGGCATCCCCGCATACCGGATTATACTGTCCAAAGGGAGCTGAACGCTTGTCCAATAGTATTTATTACCAATATTCCGTACAAACATATCTATTTGATATTTGTCATCGTTGGTCATTATCGCGAGATTAGCGTCAAACAAGGCGTAGCTGTCGATCTTGAACAAAGGATCCCCCTCAAGATCGCCGCGAGCCGAGCTGGAATATCGACCATTTGCAGTCAGACGTGCGTTGAGGTTGGAGCCAACTTCAAACCCATAGGTCAGCGTGCTGTTGAGTTGGAACTTAGGCGTGAACGGGAAACTGGCACCGGCAAAGTTTCGCGCTTGGCCAAAATCGTTGAATCCAGAATAATTATCAATTTTCGCGTCAAGGTAGGTGGCAGTAACCCTCGCATCCAATCCTTTGGCCAATGGTACCGAAAACTCTCCCTCAACACCGAAAATGTGTGACTTTGGAATATTCTTTATGCTGTTTAGCGTAACGTAAATCGGGTCTGGTGTATTGACAAACA
>RGDT01000566.1 GCA_009918525.1 Planctomycetia bacterium | reverse complement strand
CACCGACACGATCGACGGCAAGACTGTACGCACTGTCCAGTATGACATGTGCGATTTCATGCAGTCGTGTTTGAAGCTATACTCCGATCTCATAGAGGAGATCAAGCCGGGCTCCAGTAAGGCCATCCAGCCTGCTGAACTACCAACGGACACGGTGTCCGGCGGTGGTAACGCCCCGGCACCCAAATATGGGGACAGGTGGGAACACTTCCCCGAACAGAAGGCCTGGAAGAGGGTGCATGACAAGCCGCGCAACGCGCTATTCACGCCCACCGGAACGAAGGGAGGTCCCCGTTGCGACTCTCTCCTTCCAACCCGGATCACTAGAATGATCTTCCACGGGTGGTGCGCCGACGGCGGTGACGCCTCGGCCACCCCCGATGGCCAGCTTGAGGATACGTGGACTAACGCCTCCACTTGCCACCGCAACGCTGCAGCCAAGTGGACCGGCGAGACTTGGTTCTTCGAGAAAGGATGCCAGGATCCTCAACCCGTCCAAACGTCCGACGACCCTCTCGATTTCTCGAGCAGGCAGGACCCGAAGGGCATTCTAGCAGGTGTTGCTAGCAGAATCCTCATGAAAATATTCTACGGCGCGCGATTCGCAAGATGGGACCTGTTGAAGGTAGTAACCAAACTGGCCACCATGGTCACGAAATGGACAACCGCTTGCGACGCCGCACTCCTTAGGCTAATGCGATACATCAAGGCCACCGTTGATTGGGTACTGGTTGGTTATGTAGGTGACAGCGTATCAGACCTGTCCCTACAACTCTACGCCGATGCTGACTTTGCCGGCGACCGACCCAGCTATAAATCCACATCGGGCACATTATTGTGCTTACATGGGCCGCTTACGTACATGCCCCTTGCGGGACGTACTAAGAAACAAGGATGTGTTTCGCATTCTACCCCAGAGGCAGAAATAGTGTCTCTCGACTCAGGTATGCGGTCTCTTGCCCTACCTGCGCTAGACATATGGGAGAAGGTCCTAGGGAGAAAAGTAGAACTTGTAGCGCT
>RGDT01000565.1 GCA_009918525.1 Planctomycetia bacterium | reverse complement strand
AGCCGATAAAAAGGCTCCGGGCATGGATGCGGATCAACCAAAGAAGCCTGCCAAGCCTCCGGTCAAAAAGGCCGCTTCTGGTGGCGTGATGTACGCACGCGGTGCCAAAGTGAGTTCTGCTTCGAAGCGTGCAGACGGTTGTGCAGAGCGCGGTCTCACTAAAGGACGGTTTGTATGAAGAAGTTATCCGAAATGACGGATGAGGAACGCTACGGCAAAGTGGGTGCTGAGATTCGCCGACTTGATCCTGAAGCGTACAAAAACAGAACCGACAAATCCGCCGAAGCAAATTTAGCGTTGCTGAAGCGACTGCGCGGGGCCATTGAGTTGCAGGGGCTCTCGCCCCGAGCGGTCAATGTTTTGGGCCGACACGGCATCCGCACCCGCAAGGACGCTACCGGCCGAGACGTGCTTGCTTTAACCTACGGCGAACGAAACTGCGGAGCGAAGACCCGCAGCGAGATCAAGCGCTGGCTCGATGCCAATGACTTCCCTCCGGCGCCTGCGGATACGCATCATGTCGCCATGGTTCGGGAGGCGAATGCCCCGAAAATCGGCGCGGAACCATGAACGCGGATCACCTCACCCAAAACTCGGCCTGTGCCACGAACTCCTAGTCGAGCCGATCGAGAGAAGTTTTCTGCCAAGACACTCTCTGCCCTGTGCACTACGTGGTGCTTCCACGGAGCCCGGCTCCGTTGTCCACCCGAGATGAGAGTTAAGTTTATCGTCCCCCCACGGAAAATGGTGTGGATTTTCGTTTGCAGCACGAAGCAGAGTGTATAGTGTGCATATTATCGGGCTTCGACCGATGCCGACTGGATATACCATTTCACCCCTCACAGAATGCTCCCTGTAGAAATCTCCTCGGGAATTCGCCGAGCGGCCATCGTGGCCGCCGCGATCTCGGGCGTTCTTGCGACAACTGCGCACGGACAAAACGTTCTTCTGGATTTCGGCGCGACGCTGACGACGAATTCGACGAACTACTGGAACAATTACAGCAACAACGTAGCACTC
>RGDT01000564.1 GCA_009918525.1 Planctomycetia bacterium | reverse complement strand
CGGCCGGGCAGGCTTTTCTTCGATGGCCTGGGCGCGGCCATCGGCATCGAACGAAACCACGCCATAATCAGAAGGATCGCTTACATAATAGCCAAATACCGTGGCCCCGGCGTCGCGCGCGTTGGCCGCCTGCAACAGCGAGGGCAGCCCGTGGCCAAAAAAAATGTTGTCGCCAAGGATCAGCGCGGAAGGCTGGGAGCCGACAAAGCCTGCGCCGATATGGTAAGCCTGTGCCAATCCGCCGGGCTCTGGCTGGATCGCGTAAGTCAAGGCAACGCCGAAATTTGCGCCATCGCCAAGCACGGCACGAAATGCGGCCTGATCCTGCGGCGTGGTAATGATCATGATGTCCCGTATTCTGGCCAGCATCAGCACGGATAGCGGGTAATAGATCAACGGCTTGTCATAGACGGGCATCAATTGCTTGGAAACGCCGCGCGTCAGTGGATACAATCTGGTGCCGGAGCCACCAGCCAAAATGATGCCCTTCCTCATTCCAAAATCCTCACTCGCACTCTTGCAAAGCGCCGAAATAGCTTGGTCGATGGGTAAATTTTATTGAGCACGCGATCCGTTATTCAGACATGCCGATGCCTGTCCCCCCAATGTGTCCGGCCCGATCTGCTTTGCACGTCGCCCCCCCCCGGGGGGGGCAGGAACCAAAAGCGCCAATGCGTGCGCGGCCGATAGAGTGCCCATTGCGCACTATGATTGCCCGTTCGTGGTCTCTCACGCAAGACGGAAAATTCTATAACATAAGTAAATCTACTTAATAGTTGCCGCAATATTAAAAGATCGACGCCGGGCTTGCGAATCATTGGCATAGCGATATATAGCCATGGCTATTACATGAGGCCTCTGTAGGGCATGTGGATATGCAAATCATTGACGGCCTTGGCTCTGCAAATGCCATTCGTGTCAGCATTGTCATTGTTACTTATCGGTCGCGCGGGCTGATCGATCGCTGCCTTGCGCCGCTGGCCGATCGTGATGATATTGAGATCATCATCTGGGAGAATG
>RGDT01000563.1 GCA_009918525.1 Planctomycetia bacterium | reverse complement strand
GTCGCCGTGCGCGATCTGCACGGTCGCTTTGGTCCATCGTTTCGATACCGACTAGAGCTTGAGAACGAATCTCCGCTGGTGCTAGGAAGCCTCGCCGTCGACATCATCCAAGGCAAACCGGAAAAACCAACGGAGATCGAAGTCACCTTGGAGCGAACGCATGGCTCGACAGACGAAGGGACCGTGCGCTTGCTCGGGCTCGGACCCGAGTACACCTGCGAACCTGTGGTTTCCAAAGTCAAAGAGGAAAGCGAAAAGAAGGTCACCTTGAAAGTGGTCGCGGTCCCCAAAGCCGATGGTACCCCTACGGCGGCTTGGGCCGGTCCGATATCGATCGAAGTCGAGACACAAGGGCGAGGCGAAAAGAAGCTTGCCAACGCCACGACGACCAAGCAACCGTATCTGTGGCTGCGAATCGCTCCCTAGAAAAGTTCGCCAAGCTGGAAAAAACCCGGGGGACAGTCCCCGGGTGCTTGGCCATTCGGGATTGCGTTTGCCCGATGGCTTTATGCCCCAACGGGGCGCACGGTGATAGCCCAGGGCAAAGCGAAGCGCCGCCCTGGGATTCGGTACGCCACAAATTTCGCTAGCCCTGAAAGGGCGTAACAAACCCATGGGGAAACCAATGCGCGATGTACCCATCGCGGCCGCGTACCGACGGCGATGTCATATCCAGCGCACCCAGGGTGGCGCCTTCGCTCTACCCTGGGCTATCTCATTATGCCCCGTTGGGGCGAACGATCCGGTTACGGATCGGTGTTGATTGCACATTGCAGGCGATCCAAGTTGTGGAAAAAAACCGGGGACTGTCCCCAAGTTTATGCAAACAGCCACTCCGCCTGAGTGCAGTGGTTTTTTTGACTGGATGGACTGTGTTGACACCCGACAGAATGGACACTGTCAACGAGGTCAACAATGTCCGCCGTCAATCCAGTCCAAAACCCAAGGCTACTTTTTCTTGGGGTCTAGGTTCGCATCGAGCTGCTCTTGGGTGACCTTCGAGGCGACCCCATCGGCAGG
>RGDT01000562.1 GCA_009918525.1 Planctomycetia bacterium | reverse complement strand
CCGTAGAGAAGAGGCTCGACGCCGTCGGTGTTCACCGAAGAGAGCTGTTCTACGTGCCCGAGGATTCCGGCAATCGAGCGGACATAGTCTTTGAGCTCGGACTCTTCGAGTTTCAGCATCGAGAGCGCGGCTACCTTCCGGATGAGAGCTTCGTTCACTTCGACCATATCCGTAAAATTGCCACAAACCTTCCACCCGGGCGACCTTTTTTTGGCTTTGTTTCCCTGACAAAATCCGTGGTAATCTCGGAAGCAATGAAAACGCTGACGATGGCCGAACTTCACGAGGCAACCCGGAAACTGACGAGCGACGAGCTGGTCCTGGACGTTCGCACCCCCGGGGAGTGGGCTGACTTTTTGGAACTCCCGTTTTCGCTGTACAAGGACGACCCCCTGTGGGTGGCGCCTTTGCGTTCTGAAGTGACCAAAGCCCTCGATCGCGATAGCAACCCATACTTCCGGGGGGTAGCCCTGGAAAAATTTGTTTGCTATCGCGACGGACAACCCGTGTCCCGCTCCATTGCCGTCGTATCTCCCCGGCATTGGGAGCGATTTGGAGAAAAGGCAGCTTTTTTTGGTTTTTTTGAATCTGAGAACGATCCGGAAGCGGTCTGCCAGCTTTTTGCCGCTATAGAAACGTACAGCACTGCTAAGGGGGCCCGCACGTTGAAAGGGCCTTTCAACCCCAACCACTATTCCGAATTAGGGCTACTGGTGGAAAATTTCGAAACCCCCGCTTTTTTTGAGCCCTATAACCCGGTTTGGTACGCCGACTTGCTCCGTGCAGCGGGCTTCCGCGCAGTGACTCGTCTGCATACCCGGGTCATCCGCGACACGACGACCTTGGAAACCAAAGCAAAGCGGGCATTCGTCAATCGGACGTATCGGCTTGAGTGTTACGAATTCCCAGACAGTACGTGTCCGATCATGTTGCCGAATCCGCCGCTGTCGAGCGTTACGCACGTCAAATACCTCGATACCGCGGGCACGCTGACAACCGTCACGAGCACGAACTACCAGA
>RGDT01000561.1 GCA_009918525.1 Planctomycetia bacterium | reverse complement strand
AAGACAAGAAAGAAGAGAAAAAGGAAGACAAGAAAGAAGAGAAAAAGGATAAGTAACCTTCTCTTCACGAAGCGAAAGGCTAGACGGGCGAGGTGTCGGGACAATTCCTGAAACTCGCCTTTATTATTTGGCCGCTCGTACTCGCAGGGGCAGGGACATTTTTGCCTCGCGGGGTGCGCCGTCTGCGGTGACGTCTTGAATCAATACCCACAGGCGATACGCTCCCGGTTCCAGAACACTCGGGATGTGAAATTGAAAATTCAAGTAGTAATCGCTTCGTGGGGTTAGGCTATAATCCGAGCAGGTTCCTAGAGCCATCTTCGATATGCATCGACCCGAAACGTCGTGAACTTCCAAGGCCGTGGCCAGCTTGGTTTCGTGCCGACCTTCGCTCACCAACTTGCTTGCGAAGTTACTCACTTCGGCATAGACTTGTACCCGGTCTCCGGCTTTGCCGTCGTTGCCGCTCCGATAGCTGTATTCATCGGCAATCATCTCATATTGCCCAAAACCTTGAATGCCTCGACAAAGACAGAGTTTTCCTATTTTCAATGGTGCCTTCGGACGTAGCCGGCGACAGATCTCGTTCAGATGGTCTAGGGTGGCCGCCACCTGCAACGGCGATAGATGGGAGAATTGTTCATCATCGGCCAGGGCAGCGAGCTGAAGGAGTGTTAAGAGCCGTTCACGATGGGATTGGTCGTAATTTTCAAGGGCTTTGACAGCCTGGGTTGGATGGCGGTCCAGCACCGCTCGCAGGGCGACGACAAGTGCCGGTAATTTCTCGCTTTCCGGCGGAGGTACAGGCACGACCGCTGGCAGCGACACACTTACCGGAGCGGGGATCATTTCCACTTTGACTGGTTCGGGTAGCGGTTCAACCGGTGGCGGCTCAATCGCTGAGGCTGCGCGGGTGATCGGTTCGGAGTTATGACGCGGCAAGGGCAACTCGGTGGTTGCAACAGCCGACGGCGTTGGTGAACTGGATGATACCTGCGGAAGGCAGCCGGAGATGAGACATACCGTCAGCCCCATCAAC
>RGDT01000057.1 GCA_009918525.1 Planctomycetia bacterium | reverse complement strand
CTGGCTCCGCCGATGGATACCGCTTTTTGATGTTCCGCCCAAACACCTCCCGTTACTTCGCCTAGAACGGCGGGCGGCGTACTCGTCTGTGCCTGCAAATCGGATCGCATTCGGCCTTTGACCCAATATTGCGGACGATTGGCACACTCGGAAATCATCAACGTGTTGGATAGGCCGTCGGTAATCTGGGCGATGGTCGAACCTTCGCGGTCGTTCATGACTCCCTTGCGGCGCTCGGCGTTGCTTGTCCCCGCGTAGGCTGGAACATAGGACGAGACATTGACGCTGCAATAGTCCCACGCCGCCCCAACACGTTGGCCGTAGACCGTTCCTTTGGAAGTGGCCGAACGGCCAAAATCGGCGGAGGGGCAGTGATAAACCTTGAGGGGGACAAGGACGATACTTGCGTTGGGTGGGTCGTACCAGTTGACGTCGAAGTTATAGCCGCGTTGCACGTTTTCCTGTTCGATCCACGCCAGCGTGAAAGCAACCCACCCGTGACGGTAGGGCGGCGGTGGAGTGGCGGTCGTGGCTGGTCCGGTGGACGCACCCGGAAAAGTGCGATTGGTTCCTTCGTAGTTGTGCAGCGCGATCCCCATCTGTTTGAGATTATTTTGACATTGCATCCGAGCCGCTGCTTCGCGAACCTTCTGCACGGCCGGTAGTAGCAACCCGATCAACACGGCGATGATGGCAATCACCACCAATAGCTCGATCAGGGTAAACGCGCGTCGGGTCCATGAGTCGCCCATGTTCTTTCCTCCAAAGATCACGGAGCCACTTCGAGACTTAGCGTTGCTGTGAACGACTCGAAATCGTATTCCTCGCGAACTTTGCCCGTTGCTAGCCGTTGAGTATGGACCTTGATCACCCAGGTTCCGGCCTGTGAAGCGACAATGTTAAACTCGCCCTTGCGGTTGGACATTGTTGCGTAGTTCCAGGCGTTGTCTGGCTTGAACCCGATAGGCCGAGCCACCACTTCAGCGGTTGAGAGCGGCTTGCCCTCCAGAAGCACTTGAAAACGCAAGGTCGCGGCATTGGTCCACTTGGCCGGCCCGTCGAGAGGGATAATTTCAATGGGCAGGCCAGCGGCGAGTGGCCCTTTATCCGACGGCTTGCCGACGGTGATCATCGCTTTGGCGCATTGCAGGCTCTTGGTAGCGGCGTCGATTTTGGCTGCGCCCTGATCGAGTTTCGAGCCGCGTTTGAGTTGGCGTTGGCCCTCTTCATCGAAGATGTAGGTGTAGGTGCTGTATTTCCGAGCGACAGCGACTTGATGCACGCCGGGTTCTTTCAACTCGACGACGTTGGTCTGTAACGACTTCTCAGCAAGCTTCAGAGCGGTCGCTTTTCCATCGGGGGCGACAAGATCGTAGCGGGCGATGGTTGCCGAATCGACGAGATCATCGATGGGCAAGCGATGCCCCCAGGAGAGGAAGACGGTCGTTTTGCCACCCGCCTCACCGAGCTGCTGGTTGCTGGCCAACACCTTGATTTCGTGAGCGGAGAGCGAGGAGACAGTTAGGAGGACCAAACTGAGAAAAACCGTGCGTTGCATAGGATAGGTTCTCGGGAGCGTCGATATTACGAATCGCAGAATTATCATACTGGCATCCTCAACCTTCGGCAAGGGAGCCAAGGCAAGCCTCTCGGATTTGAGCCATTGTCGTTGTTGGCATTGCTCCGCCGCGGCGAGGAATGGTATGACAAAACTTCCATCGGGACGTGCATCGCTCGACATCGCGACCCGCCCCTTCTGGAGTCGATCGCATGAAGCGTTTTTCCCTCGAACCACTCGAATCTCGATACACTCCCGCCTCAGCCATCACCGCCTGGGTGCTCTCTGATGGATTATTGTTGATCCAAGGAACCGACCGTGATGACACCTTGATTGTCCGCCAGACAGCCAATGGAAACCTCAGTGTCGATGGCGGTTCCATCCGAATCGATAACGTGACAAAATCGAGCGTCACGGTTGACATGGTCAAGCGAATTGAAGTCCAAGGATTGGCCGGCAACGACACGATTCGCCTCGACAGCGAGAGCCTCGCGGGGTGTGTCGCCCTGAGCGTCCCTGCCTCAGCCTGGGGTGGGCCTGGCGATGATAAACTCTACGCCGGTCGGCCGGCTGCTATCTTGTGCGGAGAAGAAGGCAACGATCAGCTATTTGGCGGTGCGGGCAATGATGAGCTGTACGGCGGCTTGGGTAACGATACCCTCTTCGGCGGTGCGGGCAACGACCAATTAGTGGGTGGTCCCGAAACGGCCACGGGTGTTGTGTCGGATAATGACACCCTTGATGGTGGAACCGGCGATGACCTGATCTGGGGTGGTGTGGGCAATGACATCATCCGCGGTGGCTTGGGCAATGACCGTTGTTTCGGCGGCATGGGTAATGATCAGATATTTGGTGATAGTGGGAACGATCAACTCTTCGGCGGTGACGGCGATGATACCCTGCGGGGCGGGGATGGGGATGACACTTTGGTAGGCGGAGCGGGCAACGACCGATTGTTCGGCGAAGCCGGTTTCGATCAGTTGTGGGGCGATGCCGGACGGGATTACCTCGATGGCGGAACCGGATACAGCTATTACGACGGGTATTATCTCATGGGACCACGGTGGAGCTAATCCCGTGCGCTTCGCCGATTCTTCGACCGAATCTTTCTGTTTTCCGGCTCTGACGTTGGTATGAGAAGCACTGGTTTCATCCAGAGCCGGAAAAGTTGGTGACGGCTGGCATCGGGTGGTTGACACAACCCGCTCGCCCACGTTTTTCGCTTCAGCGTGCAGGGAAATATTCTTGGTTTTTCGGCCTTTCCCTCCTATCATTTCTTGGTGAAGGACTGCCTTGCGAACCTCGACGATGAAGGTCATCGGCTGGGGCCATCGCCTAAAAGGAATTCAACCCGGCAGTCACTGTGGAACTTGATTCGGCCCCGGATGCCAATGACCTGTGACTGACACGCTCTTACTTGACGGCCTTTCTCTCCCCGTGGTACGGCCCACTCGTGTGGATGTGCTTTGTGACGAGGTACGCCGTGCGTCGGCCGTTTATCCGATCGGGGGGCGTACTCAGCTAGATTACGGTCTGCCGGCGGTCAAGCCGGGCATCGCTTTAGACCTCACGGCGCTGGAGGGAGTCATCGATTATCCCGCTCGCGATATGACGATAACCGTTCAAGCCGGGATCCGCATAGCAAAATTACAAGCGGTGCTAGCGACTGAAAAGCAGCGGTTGCCGATCGACATTTCCTCACCCGATAGAGCCACCATCGGTGGCAGTGTAGCGGCCAATATCAGCGGTTCGCGTCGCTATGGAGCGGGTACGCTCCGCGATTATGTGATCGGGATAAACACCGTCAACGCAGAGGGCATCGAGACGAAGGCGGGCGGTCGCGTCGTCAAGAATGTCGCCGGGTACGATTTGTGCAAACTGCACACCGGCGCGAGGGGAACGCTAGGCATCATCACCCAGGTCACGCTCAAGGTTCGGCCCCTCCCTGAAGCTCAGGCGATTGGCGTCCTTGGTTGTTCGGGTGACCGGCTTGCCGATTTGCTGGACACCCTTCACGTCACACGGACACGGCCGATCGCTTTGGACGTGCTAAACGGGGCGGCAGCTCAGAAGGCTGGACTCTCCCGTCAGGGCGACTGGTCAGTCCTTGTCGGCTTCGAGGACAGCCAAAAAGCCGTCGAATGGCAGTTACAGCAACTGATCAAAGAAACCACCACGGCCGGGTTCCCCGGACTGATGGCACGGGCATCTGATGCGTGCGAACCGTTATGGCGGTCGTTGGCCGAGTTGCCGCAGGGCCTTGGAACGGAGTTAACGTTTAAGGCGAATCTGTTGCCGGGCAAAACGGCGAGTTTTGTGCGATCCGTTGGTGAAGATGCCCTCATTCATGCGCACGCGGGAAGTGGTATCGTATGGTGCCACGTCTCGCCGCCCTCCGCTGACGATGCCCGAGTGATGCTGGAGAAACTGAATCGCGCTGCGGGAGCCGGCAGTGTCGTTGTAACACGTTGCCCCGTGATGTGGAAGCGTTCGTTGCCTTTGTTGGGTATGCCTCGCAGCGATCTGGCACTCATGCAGCGCGTCAAGGCTATGCTCGACCCTTGCGATACGTTCAATTCAGGCCGATTGTTTTGACCCTCTGGACTAGCGATGCCACCTACTCCCCTGCCTACCGTGGTGCTTGGAAAAAACCTCGATCACCAGCGTTTCCTGGACTGCGTCCATTGCGGTCTATGCTTGGGATCGTGTCCCACTTATAACGAAACAGGCAATGAAAACGATAGCCCGCGCGGCCGTATTTATCTGTGGCGAGCTGTGGCCGAAGGTCGGGCGGAACTGACGCCTGAACTCCAGCACCACATGGATACATGCCTGGAATGCAAAGCCTGTGAGTCAGCCTGCCCATCGGGGGTGCAGTACGGACAGATTATTTCCTCGTATCGTCACGATATGGCCAAGCTCGGCCCGGCGTTTCCGCAACTAGGCTGGCTACAGCGTCAGATGCTGTTCCATCTCACGCCCTATGCCGGACGGATGGCCTGGGCACTGTATCCCTTGCGATTGGCTCAGTGGTTGGGGCTACGCGTCGTCGTCGATTTCTTCTCCGGGCTGTTGCCACGGTCGCTTCGCGGTATGCAGGAAATCGTTCCGCCGCTACTGGAATCGCACCACGGAACCTTGCCGGAAGTGATGCAGGCCGAAGGGCCGCACCGCGGCCGGGTAGGGCTATTGATTGGGTGTGCGGCAGATGCTTTTTTTCCACAAACAACGCTAAACACTGCTCGAGTCCTTCAGAAAAACGGCGTCGAGGTGTGGATCCCACGCGGCCAAGGGTGTTGCGGTGCATTGCACTTTCACGCTGGCCTGGACGATCCCGCACGAGGGTTTGTCCGGCAGAATCTGGCCGCGTTTGGTCCGAAACTCAAGGAGTTGGACGCCATCATCACCAATGCCGGGGGTTGTGGCCCCGTCTTAAAGAAAGACTATGGGAAATTAGTGCCAGAAGCGATCGATTTCGCGGCCAAAGTCAAGGACATCCACGAATATCTGGCGGAACTGGGACCGATTCGCCCGACTCATGCTTTGGCGATCAAGGCAACGTATCACGATGCGTGCGGCCTAAGCCACGGTCAGAAAATTCGCTCGCAGCCGCGCGAGTTACTCAAGCTGATACCGGGGCTGGAACTAGTGCCGTTGCCGGAGAGCGAGGCGTGTTGCGGTGCGGCGGGGAGTTACAATATCACCCAGCCGGAAATGGCCGAGGCGGTGGGAGCAAAGAAAGCGGCGAACGTGCGTTCGACCGAGGCGCGGGCGGTGTTCACGGGTAATGTGGGCTGTCTGTTACAAATTGCCCGGCATTTGCGTGAGTGTAATCCGCGACCTTGGGTAGCCCATCCGATTGATGCCTTATGGGCGAGCTACTCAGGAGAGATGCCTAAGGAGTTGCGTTAGGTTCCGGAGCAGCCACTGATTTCACCGACCATGCGTGCTGAGTTGGAGGCCGATTACGACCGAACGGCGGACGAATACCTGAAGAGTTTGCCGCTGGAGCACTTCATGGAAGCCACGTAGCAATCGGTTCAACGGCGGATAACGGATGCGGCGTTCGAGCAGATACACCTCGTACGCCCAGACATTCATCCGTTCGGGGAACTATTGGTTCAGTACGAATATGGTGTTGCACAAGGGAGAAATCCGAACGGAGAAAAGCTACGCCGTACCGTTGCAGCCGTGTAATCCCTTTCTGGTAATGGAATATGTATCAAAGAGTAACGAACGCAAAGACTACAAAGACAGTTTCAATAAATACGAGCAAGAGCTGAAGGTTCCCTACTATCTGTTGTTTTATCCGGATAACGAGGAGTTGACGCTGTTTCGACCCCTGGCGAAGCGATATGTGACGGTCAAGCCCAACGCGGCAGGGTTGTGCCCGATTCCCGAATTAGAGATTGAGGTCGGCCTGGTCGATAATTGGCTGCGGTTCTGGTTTTGGGGCAAAATGCTTCCACACGCGTCGGAATTGAAACAAGCGTATCAAGAACAAGAGCGGCAGATCGACGAACAACAACGCAGGTTGCAGGAAACCGAACGCCGACTAGCCCAGGAACGAGACGCCAACGCCCAGCTTCAAGCCCGCTTGGCAGAGGCTCTGGAAGCTATACAGGCTATGCAGTCGCCGAAATCCTGAAAATTCTCCACAAAATTTGAAAAAAAGCCGTCACCCGGACGTTAGTGAAGTCATAGGGCGCGAAAGGCACCAGGATTTCCCTATGCGACTTTGTGCCCACGCGGTCCAACTCTGAAGAGGAGGATGCCTTGAGGCTTCACGGCCAATCGGTAAATGGGGCGGTACGTCCGGTGTTAGAGTTCGAGAACCTGGGCCTTGGGTTCGGCCCCGACCCTGTCAGCCTTCTGGAACAAGTGAATCTTCACGTCTTCCCTGGTGAAATCGTCGCCATCCGGGGAGACAATGGCGGTGGTAAATCGTGCCTCCTGCGCATGGCGCTGGGACTTTTTCCGCCGCGTGTTGGTCAGGTGAAGGTTTTCGGCAGTTCGCCGCGCGGCCGCGATCACGTTCCCGAGGTGGGCTTCGTGGGTGGCTTGCCACAAGGCGAGGGTGATTTACCGTTACCGCCCGATCTGCCTGTTCGGACGTTTCGCCACGTTATAATGGAATCGCTCCGGGCGGTTCGCGTCGATAGCACGACAGCCATCGAATACGCCGAAATGCTCGGTCTGGATGACCCGACGATCCGTCATAAAACATTCGGGCAGCTTTCCAAAGGCTGGCAACTACGTCATCAGCTCTGGGCGGCGTTCGCCAAACCGGTGAGACTCCTGCTACTCGACGAACCGTTCGACGGTCTGGATCAAAAAATCAAGCCTATCGCGTTCAAGATTCTGGAACGAGTCGTCGAAAACCATCGGCCCGGTGTGCTTCTCGTCAGTCATCATTACTCGGAAATCGCCGAGTCCAAGGCGACGCGTGTCTACGAACTTGCCAACAAAACGCTGCAACTTCGCGCGGCTGGGCGTCTGCGGGCGTCCGTCGTTGTTAACGGAAATCTCGTCGAAGGCTTCACCGATCCCGTGAGCGGTATCGAACTGCTCGGGTATATCGCCGAATTGCTGCTCGGTGAAAAGGTTGACCAGCTGACCATCGAAGCAGAACGCCAGACGCCATCCGTCACGACTCAACCCGACGCACTGACCACGGGAAGGGAGGCCAACTAATGTCCCTCTATCGTGTAGGCATTTTGACGGCGGTGCTGTGCCGCGGCCTGGGTCGGCAGTTGTTCTTCATCTTTCTCCTTTTCGTGGTTGGCGTGACGGTGTTGACCTTGGCCGTCGGCTGGAACGGTCAAACGGTGACACTATTTGGCATTCCCGAAGAGGGGTACGGCGAGCTACCGAGCCGAGAAGCGGGGATGCCGGTCGTACTAGCCACTTACTTTGGCGCAGCCTGGGCGATCGGGTTACTCATTTACGTGTTGCCGACGGTCCTGCTGCCTCTGGCATCGAGTTACTCGCTGACCCATCTGCTGTGGTTGCGTTCGCTGCACTTTACCCCGCGAGAGGTGGCGGCGGCCCGAGTCGTCCGTGTGCTCATCGCGCTGGTCATTACAACCGGTTTGGCCGTGGTTTGGGTTGCGGTTATGGCTGTTTATCACGAAATCGGGGTTCGCGTGTTGCTTTATGCTGTAACCGGTTGGTCGGCTCATCTGCTGCTGGCTTCCGGTCTGCTGCTGGCGATTGGTCCCCACCTTCAGGGAACTTTGGAACGCGCCACAGCCGCGATGGCCGGCATTTTGTTACCCATCGCCATGTTCGCGGCAGCCTACATCGGTTCCCATCGCACGGCTGAGACGGTCTGGGGGCCTTGGGTGCCATACACCTGTCCGCTGACGCATTTATTCCCTGATGCCGAGCGGCATTATGCAGCGGCAGCGGTAGGGGGTGTGTTGTTGCTGTTCTGGTCGATCATCGCGGCGAGGGGACGGATCGTCCGATTCCCGTCCGCAGAACATCCTTTGGAGAAGCGTCCATGAAGCAATCTTCGCATCGAGTTGGATTTCTACTGACGGCAATGGCGAGCCTGCTATTCGGGTGCGGTGCCCCACTCATCCCGATTCTGATCTGGGCAGGAAAAATTGCCTTGACTGCGGCAATCACCCAGGCTGCCGTCAGGCTGGTCGATCAGATCCTCCAGCAGGAGAACTACAAATGGAAGGAAGAAGTGCAAGTCGATAGGGAGGACCCGGCCCGCGGCATCCTACCCACGCTGAAACTGACTCGCGGCAGCAAGTCGGAAACGTTCCCCAATGTGCCTGTCATGCGGGGGCCAAACGGATTATGGAAGGTGGAAAAATACTACGCCGACAGTGTAATCGAACCGCGAATGAAAAATCTAAGCAACTAGCTCGCATGGCGGGTTGATCAGTCACAAGAAATGGGGGATTCAAATATGCTCAAGTGGATAGTCAGAATAACGTCTGGTTTGATCGGTATTGTTGGCATCTTGGCCATCGTCTACGGTCTGGCCAAGGTAGCAGAAGCGGAATCGAAACCGATTCCCGTCGAGATCGACCTGCCTGGCGTCCAGGCAGTCAGTCCGACCGACACGGCGCGACAAAATCTCGGATTTCGTTCTCTGGCGGTCGGGGTGGTGTGCGTTATCGCTGCCGGAGCAGGTGGCGTTTACTCGATGCGAAAATCAAACGATTCCGCCTGAAATTAAAGTTAGCTAGCTTCGTTGACAAGTAAAAATGGGAAAATGGAGCGGTTTCGGCTAAGCAGTCGGGACCGCTCTCGCATTAGGAGCAGGGGCGGCTCTCCTCGGCCTCCTCCCGAATCGCAGCTCGTCGCGTCGCTTAGCCTTTCCCATCCAGGCTTCGATCACTAGAATACATCAATTCATTTAACGGCTCGTGAGTATCCGAGGAAGGTAAGCCAGATATGACCGAAGAAACTCGCCAGGAAGGACAGGAGACGGCCGGGGAACAAACGGCTGTCATCACCACCGATGAGGCAGCGGCTTCGAGCTTAGGCCCGAAAAAACTGCGGCAATCGGTTGAGATCAAGGACGCCGGTCCCTGCCGCAAACATGTGAAGGTCTCGGTGGAACGGGATGATATCGACGAGCGGATGAGCGAACATTTCAGCAAACTCGTAGTGGATTCCTACGTTCCCGGATTCCGACCAGGCAAGACCCCGCGTCGGTTGATCGAGAAACGCTACCGTAAAGACGTGACGGATCAGGTCAAAAGCGAAGTTTTGCTGGCCAGCCTTGAACAACTGGGCAAAGATCACGACATTGCCCCGCTCTCGCCACCCAATCTTCAAATTGACAAGATCGTCATACCTACTGCGGGGCCGCTGGTCTACGAATTCGACGTCGAAGTCCGTCCGCAGTTCGACCTACCTCCCTATAAGGGCATGAAACTCAAGCGGCCCGTCAAGACGATGACCGACGAAGACATTGCTGAATTGCGTCGCCGCTACCTCAATCCCTACGGCCAGATTGTGCCCAAGGAAACCGGTGTCGTCGAGATCGGCGATATTCTCGTCGGTAGTGTCGAAATTAAGGACGGCGAACAGCTTATCGGTAAAATAGACGAGTCTAATTTCCGGGTCGAGCGACAACTGGCGTTCAAAGACGGTCTGGCTCGCAAGTTCGGGGAGACGGTCAAGGGGGCCAAAATCGGGGACAGTCGCGTTGTCGATATCGAACTGTCGAGCCAGGCTGCCGGGGGTCTCGGAGGTCGGCAAGTAAAAGGAACATTCACCGTTAAAGATATCAAGACCGTTCGACTGCCGGAACTGACGGAAGAGTTTTTTGAATCAACGCCGGACTTGGGCGTGTCCAACGCGGCACAACTGGAGGAAGTGCTCCGCATTCTGCTGGAACGGAACATCGAGCATACGCAACGACGCTCGGCCCGAATGCAGGTGATGGAGCAGATCAGTGCCGCCGCCACGTGGCAACTGCCACAAGATCTCCTGATGCGACAAGCGCGCAAAGCTGTGAGCAGGCGTATAATGGAGATGAGAGGCGACGGAATGACGGACGCCCAAATCGAGCAACAAATAAGGCTAATGCAACAGGATATCCTGAAAAGCACAGAGATGGCACTGAAAGAGCATTTTGTGCTCCAAAAGATTGCCGAGGAAGAAAAGATCGAAGTCAACGATAACGATATCGAGGACGAGATCTATCGTCTGGCAGAACAGTCAGGGGAATCGCCTCGGAAGGTACGCGCTCGTATCGAGAAGGAAGACATGCTCGACGCGCTGGCAGCAGAGATGATCGAACGCCAGGCGTTGGACCTGATCTTGAAAAGCGCGGAATACGAAGAAGTACCACTTGAACCGCAAGAACAAGAGGCACCGATGGCGACTCACGAAAGCCAGGCAGTGCCTGGAGAAATGAGCAACCCGGAAACCAGTGCAGCGGAAACGCCGCCTCAATCGTGACGCCGGCACGTCACCGATAAAAACAGTGGCGCGTCGGCAGAGCCGCAAGCGTGAGCGAGGGCTAATAACGCCGTGCCGTTGCTCACGCTTGCGACTCTGTTCGGAAAAAACAGAGCCGCGACGCGATTGCGTAGCGGGGTAAAACTTGAAACATTTGGAGCATCCGAACTATGTCCAACGTCATAAACCCGTTGGCCGGCGTGATCCAGTCGTCGCGCTATCGCGACTACACACGTCAGCGCCAGTACGGCACCGGTGATATTCTTCTTGATAACCGGATTATCTTCTTCGGTTGCTCCGGCGGTACCTTCTACTCGCCGGAAATCAATGATGTCACAGCGAATGTCGTCATTCAGCAGATGCTCTATCTGCAATACGAGAATCGAAGCCAGGAAATTCACTTTTACATTAACTCGCCCGGTGGCAGCGTCACGAGCACGCTCGCAATCTACGACACGATGCAGTTCTTGGAATGTCCGGTCGTGACCTACTGTATGGGATTAGCCGCATCTGGAGCCGCGATCCTGCTCGCCTCCGGTACGGCCAAGAAACGCTATGCGTTGCCCCATGCCAAGGTCATGATCCACCAACCCTGGACCGGAGGAATGCAAGGACAAGCGTCGGACGTTGAAATCGAGATGAAAGAAATCCTTCGCGAGAAACATCGTCTCAACGATATTCTCGCCAAACACACCGGCAAACCACTGGAAGCCATCGAAGCCGAGACGGAGCGCAACCGCTACTTCACCGCCCAGGAAGCCAAGGACTTCGGATTGGTTGACGACGTGCTGGCCAAACTTGGGGCCACCCCGAAAACGGCCTGATCCTTCAACCTCACAACTACACGGGAGGCAACGACATGCCCTCAATTCCGTTGGTCATCGAGCAGAACGGCCGCGAAGAGCGGGTGATGGACATTTATAGCCGGTTGCTCAAGGACCGGATCATCTTCATGTTGGGCGAGGTCAACACGCAGAGCGCGAATCTGATCGTCGCGCAAATGTTGTACCTGCACTCGGAAGACCCTAAAGCCGACATTCACCTCTATATCAACTCGCCAGGCGGTAGCGTCACGGCCGGAATGAGCGTATATGACGTGATGCGGTACGTCGGCTGCGATGTGCAGACCTATTGCCTGGGAATCTGTGCCAGCATGGGGGCGACGCTGTTGGCAGCCGGTACGAAAGGCAAACGCAACATCCTACCGCACGGCGAGGTGATGATTCACCAAGTATTAGGGGGGATCGGTGGGCAGGCGACGGATATTAAGATTCAAACCGAACACCTGTTGCGCACGAAGAAAACGATGAATCGCATCTTGTCGAATCTGACAGGTCAACCGTTAGAGCGGGTGGAGAAAGACACTGACCGGGACAATTTCATGACAGCGCAGCAAGCGAAGGACTATGGAATGGTCGATAATATCTTAGAGCGGATGCCTAGCCGCTCCTGACGATGCACCATTGACGCACTTGCGAAGGACCGCTCCTCATGCGCTGGCTGGCCAAAATCCTGGGCGCTGCCCTAACTGCTAGCGTATGCGGTTGTCGTTCTAATTGTTCTCGCGTCGAATCGGAACTGGCGGCTCGTGAAAGTGATGTCCGAGTTCTCAAGGATGAACTTTCACAGGCCGAAGGCATGAACACCTCTCTCATTCGCGAATTGCAAGCAATCCGTGGTCAACCAGGACCGTTTGGCATCATCGAACGGCCGACAGTTCCGTATCCCGTCAAAAACATCGCCTTGGGTAGCCTAACGGGTGGTGTTCCGAGTGATACTTTGCCCGGTGACGACGCTCTTCAAGTCTTGGTTGAAGTACGCGACCACGAAAATCAACCTCTGAAGGTTCCTGGGGTCGCCGTCGTTGAGGCTATTGGCATCACTCCTGAAGGTTTGAAAACCCCTCTTTGCTCGTGGGATGTACCCGTCGAAGAACTTCGCGGCAAATGGCAGCAAGGTCTTTTCAATACGGGGTATTTGCTTACATTTCCGTGGAAGGTGTGGCCAACGACCGAAAAAGTGCGAGTACAAGTACGTTTCACGCTGCTGGATGGTCGAGCCTTCGAGACCGAGAAGACGGTAAGCGTCCGATTAATTCCCGAAACGCAAAGACGACCAATAAATCAGGGTGTTTCCCCAACTCTTACGCCAAGCCTCCCATTGCCGATCCTCCCAAATCCTCAGCCGTCTCCCTCCTCCGGCATCAATCGCAACAACACTCCAACCGTCACGCAAACACAGCCTCCCGCCACCATCTTACGTCCGCTTCCTTGGAAAGCTGATTGAATCTTAACTGTTCCTGACACTTCCAACTTGGTCCTACTAAAAGCCCCAATCATAATTGAAGGGACATATTAAGATGTACGCTTTTACGTCGTGCGCTTCGGGACATTGAATGATAAGCCCATTGTCTCCTTCAGTACACCTTTCACCGATCAAATAATGTAGTTAACCATATAAGTTTTATGATAGCAAAAAATCCTATCATTCTTACCGCGTTTGACAATCGAACGTTTCTAGCAAACGAAAACAGGAAGAGATGAACTTGTTATGAGTTCGTCTCTTCCTGTTAAATCGTGAGGCTTAGGGCCACAGACGATTTAGATTAGAAGCGGAAAATGAGCTCAGCAGCTAGGACGAAGATACCCGGATCTCCCTCGAAAGGACGGGTTTCAATATTGTAGTCATACCGAGCTTCGGTGCGGAAGATCAGTCCCGGCGCGGGCTTGAACGACACACCCGTGGTCGCCGACAAGTACAATCCCTCGAAACCGGTACGCTGTCCTTGGAAGTCGTTAAATCCTTCCAATCGAGTCGTCAGAGTTATCTCATCCGAGAGTTTGTAGAACAAGTAACCAGCGGCTGAGGCCCATTGAGCCGTTCCAGAACCATTGCCCGCTTTACCCGGAGCAGCCGCTGCCGGCACGTTGCTCTGGTAACCGTAGATCAGTTCGACGGCGGTCGATAACTGTTCATTGATACTGCGGGTAACCACTAAGTCGAAGGCGTTAAAATTATTACGGCCAAAAGGTTCGGTAGCCAAAGCAGCCGTAGGAGCAAGATAGGGCGAGCCAGCATTGAATGCACCACGTCCCAGCGACGTCGCGAAAGTGACCGTCGTCTTGCCGTCGTCAGGGGAGGTCCATTTCACCGCACCAACGCCACGCCAGTCCTGACCCGAGGCCCCGAAGTAGATGTCGTTGCCGTTGGCAACCATAAACGTACCAGACAACTCTTTGCTGAAGTTGACATACGCCGCTACACCAGAGTGAGTAAACGGCGGGCTGGAGTTGAACGCATAACTGCGAGTGATCAGTGGAGTGCTGACGGCTTCCAAACTCTCGACGCCCCAGGGTGTGTAAACACGACCAACGCGGAATTCGGTGCCTTCAAACAGGCCCGGAACATACGCAGCTATGTAGTGCTGGATCGGATCGAACCCGTAGATATTTTGGTTTCCGTTTGCGTTTTGTAGCTGACCGTTCAGCAATCCGCGAGGCAGCGTGAATCGGTAGTCGCTACCGTAGAGGAAGTCAGCCTGGAAACCTAATTGGAACTCGTCCTTTTTCGTGTCGATCGCTTTGCCGAAGCGGACCCAGGCTTGCTGGAGCATCGGCTCATTGGAGCGATCTGTCCAAGCTAGCGGCGAATTGCTTTGTGCTGCACTGCTGAAGTTGTAAGATCCAGCCACCCAGCCCGTGATGAACAATCCATGTTGTTCCATCGTTTGGCCAGCTTTGGTACCTTCGAGCGATCGCATGAAGGCATACTTCTCGGCGTCACCGGAGGACGGAGCCGGAGCCACTTCTCCCACCGGACCACTGACAACAGGACCAGCAACAGGGGCCGGTTTGCTGGCCACTGGTGCACCAGAAGTAGGGGTAGTCGGTAGCGGAGCGGAAGGAGCAGAAGGGGCAGCTTGGCCTGCCGCGAGCACTGAACTTAAAAGAAACGAACCAAACATCCTTGTAGCCTCTTCATGGCTTGACATGCCCCCACAAGTCCACCGTGGACGTGGGGAAGTGGATTTCACATTCCACATCCCCACCATCGACTTAAAATAACCCAAGATGTGGGTCAACCATTGAACGATGTGAATCTAAAGAAGAAAATCTGCCCGCATTACCGTTACGTAAAGCAATTTCAGGCCATCGAGAACGCCTCGCTGTTCTTTTGGGCGGCTTCCTCGGCCTGCAATTCGTCAATTAACGGCCAAAGGTCATCAACCTCATCCTTGAACAAATTGCCGATCAACACATCGGTGATAAGCCCCTTCTTTTCCGGGTTACGACGAACGAGTTTGCCAAAATTAAGGCCATCGTAGAAGGCGCACACCAGTTTACGCATCCGCTCCATGCCTTGGATGTACGGCTTTTCCCAGCTTCTCAAACGGGCTTCGCTCGTATCTCCAGCCTTGAGAGCTTCACAGACAGAGTCCGCTGCCATCGAGCCGGAGGTCAGAGCGAGCAGTACGCCGGAGGAGTAGAGTGGATCGAGGAATCCGAAGGCATCACCGACCATCACCCAGCCGTTACCAGCTACCTGACGGGCACGATAGGAATATTCTTTCTGGGCGCGGAAGATGTCGCAACGAGTAGCACCCGCAATACGCGGTTGGAGACCAGGGCAGCGATCGACTTCCTCAAAGTAGATCGCCTCTAGTTCTTTGGAAGGCCGATTTTGGAATAGATAGTCGTACGCCGCGACAACGCCAACACTGACAATATCGTCATGCAGGGGTATATACCAGAACCAGCCCTTTTTGCCGGCGGTCTGGAGGACAATGGTAGGACCTTCGTCGCGGCCTGTGTCGCGGTAAGCCCCTTTCCAGTACGTCCAGATAGCGGCTTTCTTCAAGACGGGGTCCCACTCTCGCATACGGAAGCGGTCGATCAGCATAGCCGATTGGCCTGCGGCGTCGATCACGACCTTGGCATGAACGGTACGTTCCGGTTGGCCTTCGGGTACGACACGCACTCCGACAGCGCGATCACCATCGAATAGGACATCGAGAACGCGAGCGCCTTCGTGGACGTTCACGCCGTGCTCGCGGGCGTTATCGAGCATGAGATGGTCGAATTCACTGCGGCGAACTTGCCAGGTCTGGGAGCGCTGGTGAGGTTCGAAGTCGCCGAAGTAGAAGGGTTCGGACAGTTTGCCTTGTTGCGAGACGAACTGGACGCTGTGCTTTTTGGTGAAATGGCTGGACTTCATTTTGCGTAGCATCCCCAAGCGGTCAAGAACGTCATAGGTGTAGGGGATGAGCGATTCGCCAATATGGAAGCGTGGGAAGTGTTCGCGTTCGTAAAGTTCGACGCGATAGCCTTTTTGAGCAATGAGGGTAGCAACCGTTGATCCGGAAGGCCCACCGCCGATCACGATCACATCGGTTTCACTGTTCATGTCCATTTCTCCACGAGTTTAGAATCAATATTATTCTACATGTCTCAACGATAGTTGTCCAGACAATTATCTAGATCCCTGGCAAAGATCGGAAAACAAAACCGTTGGCTGAACGGTGATGCAGGATCAGACTTGCTGCGGAAATGTTTTTTCCACGCTGTCAGCGCCGGAAGCTTGAGCGAAGCCACCGCACAACTTGCCTTCTCTTACGCTTCCGGCTGTGTTCCCCACCACCCCGCTACGGCTAGGACAATCGCTTTCCACTTCTTCTTCCATTTCTTACTTTTATCATCATGACACTCACGCTCATTCTGCTGGTTAGTTACCTCGTCGGGGCGATTCCCTTCGGATATGTGATCGCTCGGTCGCGCGGCGTGGATTTACTTTCGCAGGGCAGCAAAAACATCGGGGCTACCAATGTCGGCCGCGTCATGGGCCTTTGGTGGGGCGTACTCGTCTTCACCCTTGATTTCCTCAAGGGAGCTGGGCCAGTGTTTGCCGCTGGTATCATGGCCGACGAGTCAACGGGATTACAGGACTTTACGCGCACGATGGCTGGGGTTGCCGCGTTCATTGGGCATTTGTTCCCCGTCTATCTAGGTTTTCGGGGCGGCAAGGGAGTCGCGACTGGGGCCGGGGTAGCGGCCGTGTTGGTACCATGGTTGTGGACGATTGTGCTACTCGTTTGGGCGGTTGTCCTGCTCACTACTCGATATATGTCGCTGGCGTCGTTAACGGGGGCGGTCCTGTTGATCGTGCTACGCCTTACAACAAATTCTGATGCGTGGTCAGGGTCAAATATAGTCATAACCACTTTTTGCGTGGTCGCGTCGGTAGCGGTCATCGTTCGACACACGCCGAACATCCGTCGGCT
Organism: Planctomycetia bacterium; assembly: GCA_009918525.1. GTDB lineage: Bacteria > Planctomycetota > Planctomycetia > Gemmatales > Gemmataceae > RGDT01. The sequence goes on along the minus strand of RGDT01000057.1, from coordinate 361 downwards.
AATCAACGGCACCGAGAACCGTTTGGGAGGCAAGTGATGCTGACGCGGATCATGCACGCGCTGAGCGTGTCACTATGGTTCGGTTCGGTCGTCTTTTTCACGGTGGCCGGTTTGTTGATTTTTCAGGCATTCGAGCAAGTTGCCCGTCAAGAGGCGGCAGATCGTCCGTCATGGCTACCGGTGGCATCGTTGTATGCGGGAGTATCACCGGGACAGGGCTTCCCCGAGCCATTGCGTTTAGAGCAGGGGTCACGAGCCGCCGGAGTGGCGGTGAGTGGTATATTTCCGTTTTATTATGCGGTTCAGACCGGGTGCGCGGTGGTGGCTTTGCTGACTGCCCTGAGGATCGGCGGTCGAATCC
>RGDT01000560.1 GCA_009918525.1 Planctomycetia bacterium | reverse complement strand
GGAGTTCCGTGTTTCTTACAAAATGGAGAAAGATTTCGCAGTGACCACGCCATTCGTGTGGCAATTGGTGAAAGACGACGCTTGGATGAATACGCGCAAATTGTTCCGTAGTATGAACCGTGTGCAGTTTTCACACCCGGATTATCCGATATTGGCGGATCTCAGTATTGTGAAAAGTTCAATGCGAAAACGCGAAGACCGCGAGAAAATGATACACCATTTGACGATACAACAAGCCGAAGTGTTTCGTCGTCCCGTACCTTGGCTCAAAGGCGCGCACCGACGGGTTTGTGTAACGCGAATAGACGTTGCCCGGTGTTTCACCGGCAAAGCGCGCGGCCGCGGTTTCAATAGGGGGAAACAAGATCCCTCGGTCGGAGCCATCCGGCGCGGACTCAATTTTCAGGAGCAATGGGATTACGCGCTCAAACTCGATCCGAAATTCGTCATGATCACCGCGTGGAACGAATGGATCGCCGGGCTTACGCATTCCATGCAGTCGTCTTGGGTGCAATGCGACGGATTCAACGAGGAATTCAGCCGCGACATCGAACCCATGCGCGGGGGCTTCGGGGACAATTTTTACTATCAGGCGGTGGCCAACATCCGTCGCTACAAAGGTGTTCCGGAAATTCCGAAGGCCACGGTGGCCAAATCCATCGACATCGACGGGTCCTTCGCCCAGTGGGGAGATGTCGGTCCGGAATACGGCGGCCGCTTTGGCAACACCATTCCGCGGGACCATGACGGATTCGGCCGTGCCCCGAAGTCTCGGGTCATCAATCCGCAACCGGACTTCGAAGGCAACGGCACCACATGGAGAGGTCAGGAGGGTCAGCGCTATACCAACACGACCGGCAGGAACGGGTTCATCGTCATGAAAGTCTGCCGCGACGAAGAAAACCTCTATTTCTACGCGCGCACGGAGAAGCCGATTACGCCTGCCACTGACCAGAATTGGATGATGCTCTTCATCCGCACGGGCAATCCGACGCACCACGATTGGAACGGTTATGATTATGTGGTCAACCGTGTGTCGCCGGGTGAGGG
>RGDT01000559.1 GCA_009918525.1 Planctomycetia bacterium | reverse complement strand
TCGACCTGGACTTTTGGGCAAGGATGCTCGACGTGCACAAGGAACAGCTGGAGACTCAACGCCGTAATCACTACGCATCTTTACGCATCGCATAAGTTAAAATGCCAATCACCAAGGTCTACCACAAACATCGCGGGGTGACCTTCCGCATTCGCGGGGAGAACAAAATACTGAAGGAAAACTATCTGCGCCAACGGGCCCTGATACGATCGCAGAACATACGCATGCACGAAGACGAGAGAAAGTCCGTTGCAGCTCGCATGGCGAACCTGTCACCTGGGCTCCAAAAAGAGTTTCTGCAGATGCGACTTCACGCCATAGAGCAAAGGCTGATGGAAGAGAATACCGGATACTAAAAAGAAGGCTACATGGCGCCGCAGCCACGAGACATCGAGACGCTCGTGGCGAATCGCGGCATGCACAAGAAGTTGACGTTGAAAGACATCGACTACATCCTGGCTCACGACAAACAAGTAAAGCTCCCAGACAGAAGATGGCTTCAAGCGTGGAATTCATTCGACATTCAAAATTTTCGCGGCTTCAACGAGGACGCACAGGAATACGAGAAGAACCGGAACGAAAACATCAAAAGGGTGGTTGAGATCCGGGAAGCAGCGAGCTCACAACTACCCACGGTAAACGCCGAATTCTTCAACGAACAGGCACGAGCCATAGCACGGACTAGACCTATAGTCGAGCAGATACAGAGGCAGTTCGACAGATTTGACCAACAGGCTAGCGGCGCTTTGAGGGCAGATGCTGGCATAACGTACCAGAATATGAGGAGGGCGCAACTGGAAGAGCAGCGGCGGTTGCTAATGAGGCGAGAAATGAGACGGAGACACGTGGACAGGGAAGCAGTGGATCGGTCGGTGTTGATCGAAGACTTCGCGAACCCGTTTGCCGGAATGAGCAGCGCCCGACCAGTGTTGAGCTTCAACCCGCAGACTGCACCAATGACACCAAACATAACGTACATGCGAGACATACACGACGAAGTAACGCAGATTATACAGAGAAATTCATAGTTTTTGGCCCAATACCTTGCTG
>RGDT01000558.1 GCA_009918525.1 Planctomycetia bacterium | reverse complement strand
AAGTATGGAAATTTGCAAAAACGGTCGAACGGGAATTCATTACTCTGTTTCCTCCCCCGATGAAACTTGTCTTTGAAGAAAAAATCTACAAGACCTTTCTCATTCTCACCAAAAAACGCTACATGGCCTATACGTGTCAAGAAAACGGCGTTCTCGATCAAGACATGACGATTCGTGGAGTCTTACTCGCACGTCGAGATAATTGTGCGTGGATCCGAGATGTGTATGAAGAAACCGTGCGTGCCATCATGTCTTCGGTTGATATTCCCGATGCCTTCGAAACCATCTTTTTCCGAGTGCTCCAGCGTGTCAAAGAATGTCTGCAGCGCAACGTCCCTTTCCATAAATTCATCATCACCAAAAGTGTAGGTATGTCAAAGCCCTTATAGCCGACAGTTTTATCAGAGAATAACGCTATAGCATTACAAGCCAACATTTTCTCGGCTAACATCGCATTTTGCTTATTTTCCCACACAACGTTCATAAGAACACTTTCAATGAACTATGAAACTTGAAAATCCAATGCGCCGCTGGATGTGCAAACAATAAACGGGCTTGAATCTTCGCAGCTTTACGCTTATTCCCATCCGCCCACGGACAATTTTTCCATGCTTCTTCACTTCTACAAAATGAACGGTGCCGGCAACGATTTTATCGTCGTCGACAACAGGGGTCTCGACATCGCGCTCGACGAGGACATCATTGCGGCGCTGTGCGACCGCCATCGCGGGGTTGGAGCCGACGGCTTGCTGGCTGTGGAACCTGCCCAGAACGGGGCCGATTTCCGCTTCCGCTACTACAATGCCGATGGCGGCGAGGCCGAAATGTGCGGCAATGGGGCGCGCTGTTTCGGACGTTTCACCGCGCATCTGGAGGAGGAAACGAAAGACGTGGTGACGTTTGAAACCATCGCCGGCACCTTGTCGGCCCACATGATCGGGGAAAATGTCCGCATCGCGATGTCGGATCCGCATGACCTGCGCGCCAATCTCCCGCTGACGATTCCGGGGCTAAATGGTACCATTCATTTTCTCAATACCGGCGTGCCGC
>RGDT01000557.1 GCA_009918525.1 Planctomycetia bacterium | reverse complement strand
TTATTGGTGATATTGCCGCTGAAAGTATTGGCGGCACCGCCACTGCCCAACGTGCCGATGACTTTCGTGCCGCCGTTGTTGAGCACGTTGATGTTGTGGCTGTCGTTGGCTGTTCCGGTAAGGTAGAACTTCGCCGTATTGGCATCGTTCAACCCGAGGTTGATGCGCATGCCGTTGGTCAGGCTTCCTCCCGTGCCGATCCAAAGCTCGCCTGTTTTCACGTCGAAGGTGGAACTTCCTCCGATCCCCTGAGCCGCGGTGAAGTAGACTTTGCTGTAGCCTTCGATCGCGTAGCTGACGTTGCTGTTGCCGCCCAAGGAGGTATTGACGGTCAGAAGCTTGGAGTTTCCGCCGTAAGTCCTATACGCAACGTTGTTGTCGTTGTAGAGATTCCCGTTGAGCGTCAGATCGCCATTGACCGGGTTGAGTTCAATCTGTGTCGCGCCATTCTTAGCACCGGAGAGATTCATCGATCCGATCGTGACGGCAAAGGAACTGCGGTTCTCGAGCCGCTGGTTGAAATTCAACCCGTTGCCGTTGCCGTTGAGCGTGGTGTTCGCGCCCCACGTGGTCTCCCAGATGATGTCGTTGATGTTGGCCCAGCTTCCCCAATCATAATACTGAGATGTCTGCGAGGCGTTGTTGCGGTAGTTGAAGACAAGGTTCCCCGCGGCGAAAGATGCCGATGGAACGGTGTCTCCATACCAGTTGTTGGCGAAGCTGAAGTTTCCGGCGGCGTTGTCTCCGTCCCAATTGATATCTGCCCGCGCGGTGCCTGGGACCAGCGCACAGCCGGCCGTACAGCCCCAGAAGAAAAGCGACCCCAGCAAGCGGCGATGAAGCAGCGATCGACCTCGTCTGCTTGTCGGGGCGAAAAATTTGGTTAGCCGAGGCATAGGCTTCCGAAAATAAGCTATAACCAGTTGCCCGTGTCTGCAAGGAGCGAGGACTGCAAAGTGACCCGGTGCCTTACTCTGAGGGGGGAGCCTATCGGCAGGGTTTCGTTCCGGGGGAGCAGAGGAGCGTCAAAAACCCCGGCCCGGGAAGGAT
>RGDT01000556.1 GCA_009918525.1 Planctomycetia bacterium | reverse complement strand
CACATCCTTAGACGCTGGTCATGTGGTGTTCGAGACAAAGAATACACTTGTCGTCGATCATCCGCTTAACGCCAAATATGATGGTTATGTTGATCTTCGTGTCTTTGGCGATAACAGCAATATCGTCCTAAACTCGCCGATCTCCGTCTCGACCGGCAACACGTGGGACAAACAGGGCGATGGCTGGATTCGCCTTGTCGCTCCCGATGGTGCTATCACCGGTTCATTGGCTTTGACCTTTGACGCGCCCAATAGTCACCTCATCTACAAGGCCAAGGATGCGCCTACGGGCACATTGCAAACGCATTTGGAAAAACTCACGCTGGCTTACGCCGCTCACGGCAGGCCGGGTGATATTTCCATCGTCGAACAAGACGATCTCATCCTTACCAGTCTCGACCACTATGACACCCCGTTCCGTTCTGGTGTCGTCTTCGGCGATGAAACCTTCAGTGGCATTACCTGGACGGCTTCGGCCACGGCCCGCTGGCTGAATGAAGTCCGCGATGATAACGACCTCTATGCCCTGGTTGTGCCCAACGGCACTCTAACGATTCATCTCTTGGGATTCGACGCGCTACTCTACCTCGATGCCGGTATGATCATCACTGAAACATTCGGCAAGGCCATCACCATCCTTGCCGACGATGTCAGCTTCCGTTCGGGAGCTTCTCAAGTCGTCGGCACCGGGGACCTGAGTATCCAGGCCAATCAACAAGTCTGGAACTACCGCCTTGGTACGGCGGGCGAAAACGCTGCCGGGTCCGATCTGGCTCGCGATGCCTTCGCTCGCAGCATGGACTTAACTAGCGGTGACCTCGCGGCCTTGGCCGATGGTTTCTCAAAAATTACCATCGGACGCTACATCGCCGGCAACACCATGATCATCGGGGATGCCTTCGATTCGCATGTGATCAAGTACACCGGCGAAGCACGCGACCGCGATGCACGCTTCCGCGATCCGACGTTCCTCTTCACCGACACGCTGACCATCGCTGGCGATGTAGAGGCTACCGGCCGCCTGGAAATTAAGGCGATGGGGGCTGCCCAG
>RGDT01000555.1 GCA_009918525.1 Planctomycetia bacterium | reverse complement strand
GAGGACGCGGTGTCGTGGTCGGAGATGATCCGCGAGGTGGTCAGTGAGGGCCGTATGCCTCCTTGGCACGCTGACACGAAGCACGGTAAGTTTAGTAACGACCGTAGTTTGCCGCGCGAAGAACGAGATTTGCTGCTAGCCTGGATTAAAGACGGTTGCCCCAAAGGCGACGCCAAGGACATGCCTGAACCCAAAAAATGGGAAGAGTCCTGGGCGATCGGCAAACCGGACGTGGTCTTGTCGATGCCTCGCTCTTTCACTGTCCCGGCTGATATGCCGACTGGAGGAGTTCGCTACCAGTACTTTGTGGCTCCGACCGATTACCCAGAAGATCGCTGGATTCAGGCAGCGGAGGCACGCCCCCAAGCTCGCGAGGTCGTTCATCACATTATCATATACATCTTGCCCAAAGATGCCTTAAAAGGTGGACGCCGTCCAGCCATTGGACCAAGAGCGGCAGGCGATGGCATCGGCAACGGCTTCTTGACAAGCTACGCACCCGGCGACTCACCATTGATCTTGCAACCAGGCCAGGCGAAGAAATTGCCTAAAGGGGCGATGTTATTATTCCAGATGCACTACACTCCCGACGGCGTGAAGCGAGAAGACCGCTCGTCGGTCGGCATCGTGTTTGCCAAGCAGAAACCAACGGTTGAAGTCCGAACACGGGCAGCGGCTCAACAGCTCCTTTTTATTCCTCCAGGGGCAGGCAACTATAAAGCGACCTCAACCACGACGTTCACGCAGGATGTGCAATTGTTGACGCTTTTCCCCCACATGCACGTTCGTGGGAAGGATTTCAAGTACGTCGTCAAATACCCGGATGGCAAGGAAGAAACGGTCCTCAGCGTGCCGCGTTTCGATTTCAACTGGCAGGCAAACTATCGGCTCGAAAAACCACTGATTCTGCCAAAAGGCACAATTATGACATGCACGGCTCACTTCGATAACTCGAAGAGCAACCTCAACAATCCCGATCCGTCCAAGTGGGTAATGTGGGGTGATCAGACGTGGGAAGAGATGATGATCGGCTTCGCAGACTACACGGTAC
>RGDT01000554.1 GCA_009918525.1 Planctomycetia bacterium | reverse complement strand
AAATGGACATATGGACACGGTCGGCGTGACGGGAATGGACGCGCCTCATACATCTCGAGTCGAAGGCAATAGGCTTTATGGACGCGGTGCCTATGACATGAAGGCTGGCCTCGCGGCATGCCTGATGGCTGCAAAACGGGCAAAAGCGCTCAATTTGCGCGGAGATGTCATCGTAACCGCCGTAGCCGATGAAGAAGTCGCCAGCATCGGCACCCAAGCCATTTGCCGTGAATTAGCCCGCTGGCAACCCGATGCCGTCATTGTGACCGAGCCAACCGAAATGGAGATTGCAGTCGCGCATAAAGGGTTTGTTTGGTTTGATATCGAAACCTTTGGCGTGGCCGCCCACGGCTCACGCCCACATTTGGGCATAGATGCTATCGCTAAAATGGGCAAAGTGTTAACCGAGTTAGCACAACTCGACCTCGATTTACGCGCCAATCCGACGCACCCACATCTCGGCAGTGGTTCTATTCATGCCTCATTAATTCAGGGCGGGCAAGAATTATCATCTTACCCAGCGTATTGCAAACTACAAGTCGAGCGCCGCACCATTCCCGGCGAAACCCCCGATTTGGTCGAAGCCCAACTGCAAGCCATTCTCGACCGTTGCGCTGCTGCCGATTCAACATTCAAGGCCAAACTTACGCGAGGGTTAGTGCGCGAGGCATTTGAAGTGCCCGAAAATGCGCCAATTGTGCAATTATGCGCCCAACACCTCAGCCACATTACCGGCGCAACCGCCAAAATGAGCGGGGTGTCATTTTGGGCCGATTCAGCGTTTTTTGCCAGCGCAGGTGTGCCTACCTTATTGCTTGGGCCACATGGATTTGGGGCACATGGTGTGGTTGAATGGGTCGATTTAGACACCGTGAGCCAATGTGTCGAGATTTATGTTGCGGTGGCACAAGCTTTTTGTGTTTAACTTACACAGACTATCCCCCTGTAACGACAGGCTCTCACGTTTTCAAAATCTGGTGCAACCATGAGAGTTGCACCGAATATCTCTTTTGCAAAACTGCCATGAGTTGCCAAACCATCATTCACTGCGCCGTTGTGATGAGCGGCGTGAATGTGGT
>RGDT01000553.1 GCA_009918525.1 Planctomycetia bacterium | reverse complement strand
CATTCCGAGATCGGCCAATTGTTTTTGCGTTTCGGCCGCGAAGCGTTTGGCGATTTTTTGTCGTTGTTTGGACAGTTCACGGCCTACCTCGTTCGTCTGACGAAGTAGGTCGGCAAGTTCGCGTTCGAGACCGGTGAGGTCATCTTCCTGCTGCTGAAGTTTGTTTTCTTTCTCGTCGAGACCGATTCGATAGACGATTAAGTCATCGACTGATTTCCGATATTTCAACTCCAGTTTTCGCAGGAATTGCAACCGACTTTCGACCTCCAACAGTCGCACCGGGTCGGCTTCCCAGCGATCGCCTAGCCGACGCACCTTCTGGGCCGTGTCGCGTAGATTTTCCTGAATACTCTCCAATATCCCGGCCACTGCCGCTAGTTCCGGGTCCAATTCGATCCAGCGTTCTGTGTCGCGAAGTACCTTGCCGATACGCTCCGCGGCTGAGCCTTCGTCGTCGTAGAGGGAAACGTAACCCGATTGTGCGAAAGTCTGAAGCTCTTGGGCGTTAGCGAGTCGTTCGCGTTCGCGTGATAGTTCTTCGCGTTCGCCGGGTTCTAGTTTCGCGCCGTCGAGTTCCTCGCGTTCAAATTTCACCAAGGCTAATTCCCGTTGTCTCTGTTCCCGAGCCGCTACAAGTTCGGCGTAGCGTCGCCGTGCTGTTCGTAGCTGTTGGGCTTTTTCAACATATGCCTTCCGATAACGATGGAGATCACCAAAGGAATCCAGCAATTCGAGTTGATACGCCGGCTCGATGAGAGCTGCACTTTCTCGTTGCCCGTGAACATCGACCAGGAGTGAGCCAAGTTGCCGAAGTGTGGCGACGGCAACGGGCTGATCGTTGACATAGGCGGCGGTTCGACCGGAGCGATTGAAGCGACGAGCGAGGATGATTTCGCTATCAGGTAATGAAGTATCGAGTAGCTGTTCGATACGTTGGCGAGTCGTGGTGCGGTCGATCTCGAAAACTCCAACGACACGCAGTTCGTCGGCTCCTGCGCGGAGCAGGTCGGTTGTTCCGCGTTCGCCCAGGAGAAGACCCAGCGCGCCCAGAAGTAATGATTTTCCGGCTCCGGTTTCGC
>RGDT01000552.1 GCA_009918525.1 Planctomycetia bacterium | reverse complement strand
GGTTGGCGGAGTTGGAAATAACGCTTGCGGGCGGGTCTTCAGAGAAACATCCTCCGCACATCGTCATCGTTTCAGGTGCTCCGGCCACGGGCCTCCTTCCTTGACGATGCTCTTTGCAGCGTCGGTTTTCGTCGTGGCCGGGTAAGGAGCCACCTTGTGAAACATACCCGCATAATTGCCGCTGTATTTTGCGGGCTGCTGCTCTTGTCCGCAACGTCCCGCGCCCAGAACCTTTACGTCGGTTCCAACGCCGCGAATGTGACGACCAACTTCACTTCGGGGACCAACATCTTCGGCATCACCTATATCGGTTATTCGACCAATCTTACTTTAATCGATCCTACGAATAACGTCCTCAACGTTTCCGGCGCAGGCACAGTGTTGTCCAACTCATCCTTCCTCCACGTCGGTTTGAACGGCAGTGGCAATCGGTTGGTCGTTTCCAACGACGGGCAGGTCTACTGCCAAAACGGCGTCCTTGGCTGGACTGAAAACGCCGGTAATAACAGCGCGCTGGTCACTGGAACCAATTCAAAATGGACCGTTGGGGGGGATCTTACCCTCGGCGGCCGGGCCTCAGAAATTTCAATTGCACCTGATGGGAACAGCTTGGTTGTCTCCAACGGCGGTCAAGTTGTCATAGTAGGTGCACTCCGAATCGGCGTCTTCAGCAGAAGCAATAGTGTGCTTGTGACTGGCTCGGGTTCATCTGTGCAGGGCAGTGTGATAATGGGTGGATTTGCTACCAGCCTTCGCAACAACAGTCTGGTTATCTCCAACGGGGGTCGCGTTTCCGGCGGCTATGGTTACATCGGCAACTGGTCTTCCAACAGCACCGCCCTCGTCACCGGCACAAACTCGGTTTGGACCAACAGCGGCAACCTCTACGTCGGCTACGACTCACTGGGCAAAGGCAATCGTCTGGTGATCTCCAATGGCGCCACGGTGGCGAATGCAGAAGGTATTGTCGGGGGTGGAGCCATCTCGACCAACAGTGCGGTGCAGATTGCCTCCGGTGCATCCCTTCGCCTGGATGGTTATTATGCGCCAGCCGACACCAAGGGTGAATTAGCCGGTCG
>RGDT01000551.1 GCA_009918525.1 Planctomycetia bacterium | reverse complement strand
GTTATGACGTGAAATCTGGACAACGCGGTGGTCGGGTCAATCTCATTGCTGGGTATCGCGGGCATCAACTGATTGCGCCGTTTACCATCGAAGGGGCATGTAACCGAACCGTCTTCGAAACCTGGTTGGAGACCTGTCTGATGCCAGAGTTGCGCCGGGGGGACTGGGTGATGCTCGATAATGCCACCTTTCACCATGGGGGACGCATTGACCCATTGATTCAGGCGGCAGGCTGTGAAGTCATGTATCTCCCACCGTATTCCCCTGACCTCAACCGCATTGAAAAGTGCTGGGGGTGGTTAAAAAGCCAGATTCGAAAAGCCCTACCCCATGACGATGGCTTGCGGGCTGCCATTGAGTCCGTCCTCAAACAAGCTGCGTCCTAACCCAAGTTGCTATAGCTATAGCTGCAACTAATCGACTGTTTGAGCGCAATCCTGATGCCCAGCCTTTTGGAATTCGGATTGGACATCGCGCCGTTTATCATTTTGGGGCACGGAGTCTGAAGCAAAATCCATGATGGAAGGTGTTGTAAATTTGCGGCATGAAGCCACGCTAACAGTTGTAGTCGGGAAGCCGACACGTTTTCGACTACTGCCAGATGGTGCGTCTGCTCGATTGGCTGGCTGCCCTCGGCAACTCAGAGGACACCGCTGATTGGGCCAAGGATTCAGAAGCAGCTCGCATTCTGGCGGGCCGATTGAGGAATGATGACGCCTGATGCTCAAGCACCACTCCAGTAGACGAAACCGGCTTGACCGTAGCGTTCTTAACGAGCGCCTGCAGGGGGCCGTGGGCTATGACCGCATTGCCGGTTATTTCCGCTCCAGCCTGCTGGAGGTGGCGGGCGAGGCGATTACTGGGGTAAACGGCACGGTGCGGATCATCTGCAACTCCGACCTGGATCCTGACGATCTGGCCACCGCCACCGCCGCCCAGGCGGCCCTGCGTCGCAGTTGGTGTGCCGGTCAACCCGAACTAGCTCTGCCCAAAGCCTTGCCTCGCTACCGCGCCCTCTACCAAGCCCTGATGAGCGAAAGGATCGAGATCCGGGTGCTGCCCGACTGTGCCTTTGGACT
>RGDT01000056.1 GCA_009918525.1 Planctomycetia bacterium | reverse complement strand
TGCAAGAAGTTGAAATCCCTCTTTTGTAGTAGGCAATTCGGATTGTCTTTTGGGAACAGCAAATGAAGGTGGGGCAACAGAAGGAGGAGCCGGCGCATGATGGGGTTCCGTCGATAGAGGGACCAGGTCGATGGTAGTTGCCGAGGATGCCAAATTAAGTCTAAGAAATGATGGAAAACGAAACGATAGTACAAGAAATTAACGCGAATTTTTAGAGGGACTTGCCCTGAAGACAAGGACTCGATAGAATTACCGGTGTTGGAGGGGTGGCTGAGTGGCCGATAGCACCGCTTTGCTAAAGCGGCGTGGGGGTCAAACCTCACCGCGGGTTCGAATCCCGCCTCCTCCGTTTGTATAACTTTCTTTTAGAGAATCTGAAGCCCACTATTCCCCCGCACTAGTGTCGATCCAAGTTGTTGCGGTTTTTGTATATCCGTTCAAGTGTGAACAATAATATAGTATTTCCAAATTCTTTCTTGGGGAAGGTCGAGAGGCTTCTGAAGCGGCAGCATTCCATCGTGAGTCAGTTTGGGAAAACTAAAAACAACCAATCCGAATGGACCGATTTACGGATGCAATCATAAAAGCGACGACAGCCGAGCTGTAGCCCCGTGAACAAGTCGGGCACGCCAGCACTATCGACGAGGTCAACGGCTACTAATGTAATATGGTAAAGACCTCACCAGAGTGTAGGTTCGACTTCGAGATGGCTGCCGTACTCCGCATTCAATTTTAATGCTTCCCCTCTACTCGTGAGACTGGCGACGCCACCAAGGCAGTTCCAACCCGAATTATTTCGCAAATGGTTTGGCCGTGCAATGAGGAGGGCAGCGAATTCGACGTACCAATCGAACAACTCTGACGCAGCAACTATCTGCGAACATTCGTAATACGATGGACTAAATCTAGATTCAGCATGTGGCTATGCAAATACTCACGAGAATTCGCGAATATAACCGGATGTCCACTATACACCAAATTTGGACCCACCTGGATTCGAACCAGGAACCAAGGGATTATGCGTACCACTTCGGTTTTCACCGCCGACAGACAATCATGTTAGCCTATCGTTCGTGGTCTGGACTGTGCCTTCACCATGAGCCAAAGCTGTTAGGTGCCTCCGTGTCCAGTCTCTACACCTTCCTCACAAGGAGGCTTGGCTCGGCGTTAGCCTGAAAAATTCGAGGCATTCACCGAATTTACGGAAGTACTACACGACGGTTTCCCGCCGTGCGACCCGAAATTAAGTCCCCTGCTCTGACCGTTGAGCTATAGGTCCGCTTCTTTTTTCTAGCAAATGACGCCGAATAACACAAGCGAGAACATCCAACCCCAATTGACATTTTTGAACTACGTACGCTTCCAGAGATAGCAACCAGGTACTTTCCGCCCATACGTCGGGGGAGCATATTGTTTCTCGATGGAATATCTGTCGCCCGGACACTCATTCGATCGGGTGATCACGAATTCAGTAGTCGGCATGGTCTCGCGAGGTACTATGGTCAATCGCGATTTGTCCGAACCACGATGGCTAAAGTGAAAGCGGAAGTGAAAGCACTCTTCTTCATAGAAGTCTGTACCGTTCCCTTTCACCAGTGCAAAACTAGCTGGTTGGCGAGCCTCAAGATCTTTCAACACTTGCCACATCGGAATCAATCTGGCCGTAAGGGTTCGCTGGACAGTATAGGTGTCTGAGCCAATCTTCAATAAACCCATCAGTACGACACAATACAAACATGTGCGAACAAAAAACGACAGATGAACTGCTGCGGCAGTAAGAAGCAGTCCCAGTAGAATGTCAGCCCCCCATACCGCAGGCATGGAGTACCGATAATGAGACTGACTCCAAGGAAGATAAACAGCAAGACCAAATGAAAGAAGAAGGATAGCTCCGCCAAGGGGTTTGGATAAGGGATCATCAAACCACTTTTTGCTATAATCAAGTGAAACCTTATGGCGAGTGAACAACAACACAACAAGCGAAAAGACGACACCAGCCATCATTGCTTTTGGGTGTATCGCAGTATAGAGCGCATGAGAATGAGTGACCAAATGACCGATTTTCATTTGTGTCTGAAAATGGGTAGGAAGTGGATACAGTTTTAAGAGAATAAAATGTAAAAAAGGGAGCGCAGCTGGCATTAGGTAGAACAAATATCGAAATCCAGTTTTCGCGATGGCTTCTGTCGGCGAAATAGAACCACCTATCGTACGAAACCATAGTAACGCAGGTAGCAATGCGACATAGGTGTTTTTTACTCCAAGACAGAGTAGAAAAAATACAGTGGCCCCAACGTCCCAATAAATGGATGCCCCGTTTCGAGAAGCTCGCAAAGCGCACCAAAGAGTGATTAAAGCATATGGCATTCCATATGCTTCAGGCATGCCATGATAAAGCCAAATTTCACTGCGTGCAGTAGACCAACATGCTAGGGTGGCCACCAATGTGGATGCAATAGGATTAATATTGAACTCACGAAGCAGTAATAGAAAACAAAAAGCTGCAATGGCACAACAAATTAATCGTTCCATTCGATATGCCAGTGCATTGTGCCCATGAATCAGCGAGGAAGCATACCAGTGGGCCCAAACAACTGGACGAAAAGGGCCTGTATGTTGAAATTCCGAAATCGTTTGTCGCATCACAGCGGTGCAGAAATTATCATAGCGGACATGAAAAATATCACGGTAAACAAGACATCCGTCTTCCGAAAAATCAAACGGTGTGGCGAGTGTTGGCAAAAAGAGTGCAGAAATTAGAACGGAAGCAAGAAGCATAAACCATAATGGGAAAGAAACCATGCGGCGATCAACGGTTTCCTCGATCATGGTTGTCCTCCATTTGCTTGAGATTGAATCGTCATCCAAAGTTTCATTATACTATCGTGCCAGTCATATTGTTGCTTCCAGCCGATCGACTTTAACCGAGATATGTCGGCACAGCTTCGACTAACATCAGATCGACCTGCATGAATTGGACCATCGACTGGAGTGCAACCACCAGCAAGGGAGCCAAGAAAAGTTGCTACATCGCGCAGGGACGTCTCTTTTCCCGTTGCCACATTGTAGACGCCATCAGGCGTCGATGAATGCGATAAAGCGATTAGTGCAGAGGCCGCATCGCGTGAATCAATAAAATCTCGCGTGGCGTTAAGATTTGAAACCTGAAAAGAAGTTGAATCAGATCGAGATTGAAGCCTGTGGGCCATCGACGCAACAAAATATCGCAAGGGAAGATCTGGGCCGATTACATTGAATAGACGGCCCGTGCGTACTCGGAGACCAAATGAGTGAACAGCAACGATTCCCAATTGTGTTTGTGCAAGTTTCGACGCACCATAAACACCAGTAGGTGCAGGGTAGCAATCTTCAGTAATCGGCAAGGATTTGTTCGCTACAGGCCCATACTCTGCTGCCGAACCAATCAAAACGAGTGGAGATTTCGGAACATGGCGACGAATAGAATCGATAAGATTAATAGTTCCACGGACATGAACATCATAAAAAGGCGCGATGTCTGGGCTATCAACCACACCTGCGCAATTAATTATCGCATCAGGTTTAAGTGACTTAATCACCGCATCTACGGAAAGAGGATCAACTATATTACAAGCTAAGGGGCCGTGGCGACTTACCGCCACGGCATCCGATCCCATCATTAATCGTACAGCGCGACCAATAAAACTATTGCCGGCAATCACGAGCGTTGGCATCACGCCGCCTCGCGAGGAAGAAAATCGTATCGGCCCGTACCGAAAAGCTGTGTTGCTTCCAGTAGGTCTTCATGCCGGCCCAGGTCTAGCCAAGTAGCGTCATTATTCCAGGCGTTGACTGATTTGCCAGCAGAAACGAGTTTTAGCACCAAAGACGGAAAGTCGAGATACTCACCTTTTTTGATGTAACCTAATACTGACTCATCATAAACATAAATACCCATGCTCACTGGGTAGTGAAGTGTTGGCTTTTCAATATACCCGGTGACTTGTCCATCCTGAGTCGTCTCCAGAATACCTAAATCAATTTTAACCTTTTTCTGATGAGCAGCAATTGTAAGCACCGCACCACTTTCGCGATGCGACTTGACAAGTGAGGAATAATCCAGATTAGTTAAAATGTCTCCATTCATCACAAGAAATGTGCCAGACAAACCTGGCACGCTCGCTAAGCTACCAGCGGTGCCTGTGGGTTCTTCCTCTTCGACAAAATCGATTGTTAACAATCGCTGTAGACTGCGATGCTGAGCCAAAAAAGTACGAAAGTATACACTCATGTAACCTAAAGACAAAGTGAGATGATCAAAGCCTGCCGATGCCAGCTGACGACAAATTATTTCAAGGATCGGCTTATCACCGACCGGGAGCAAAGGCTTGGGAATGACCGTAGTATAAGGGGCTAGCCGCGTTCCGCGTCCTCCAGCAAGAATGACTGCTCGCATAATCCTGTCTCCCTCCTGGAGTCCATGGGCTATTGGCCCGTTTAGCGTTCCACTATCACCGAGTCTTGAATCAACGAACACTCCATGCCAACTAGCTGATACGGAAACACGTCACTTGATGGTAGTGTAGTATTATCTGTTGTGACCATGATTGGAGTACGCCCCGGTGGAACAGTAAATTCTAACTGTATTGGACCAGCTACTACCTCAGTCGTCGTAGGAAGTCCTGAACATTTAAACGTAAATCGACGTTTAGGCTCTGAACTGTACAAGTCAAATTGTAACCGAAATTGAGTCGGTTTGTCGAGATGATTCACTATTTCAATAGTGGCTTTTCGTGAATTGCAAAACCATCGAGGACGAACAGTTCGATCCCATGCCTGGACAAAATTGT
This sequence comes from Planctomycetia bacterium, assembly GCA_009918525.1. Lineage (GTDB taxonomy): Bacteria > Planctomycetota > Planctomycetia > Gemmatales > Gemmataceae > RGDT01. Next base: position 12,332 of record RGDT01000056.1, on the reverse strand, counting down.
CGTCCCAGCGGAATGTGATGGGTGCAAACATTGCGAGATGTCTTTTTCGTAGTTCCGCTTCGGGAAGCTTTTCGCGAATACTTTGGGTAAGGGAGCGCAAATCGTAGAATTTATTTCCATTATCAGATGTAATCTGCGGTAGCCCCTTCGAGGCTAGCCATTCACGCATGGCAGATACGCCTAAGTGCTTTTTGTCTGCTTCCAGGATCAGTCCATCTACCCCACAGATAGCCAGTCGTTCAATCATTGCCTCGGGCTTGAGTCTTTCGATCTCTTCACACCATGCCATACCTCGACGATTGAGCATCGCAGGACACGTCCATCGCATTCCTTTGGTGTACAAATACGGCTTAAACTGATCATAGCCGCTAAATGGCAAGGACATTGCGGGCATCTGATGAATGATTGTGCCGGAAGGAACCGCTTGTTGAATTGCTTCACCAAAGCTTCGCGAAGCTAATAATTGACTGGACATAATCTTCGGGTCAAAAATTTTTGTATTAGGCCAAATATCAAATAATCCGAATACGCCCATTAACACAATCAGCCCTATTGCTATCCATGGTCTTGACATACGTTCGATTGCCGCAGTAAGTGCTATACCAACTGCTGTAAGCCCCAGCAGCGCCAGAAGAATGGAAACACGGCTCAGACCGTGCATTTGGGGCGAGATTAGATAAGCGAACAAGGTTCCGAACCCGGAAAGTGTACAGAACAGAACAAGACCGAGCGTAACTACTCCTAGGCCGGCAAGTTGATTGTCACGATTCACAGCAAACAAACCCATCAACAATAATCCTAAAAATCCTGCCGAAGCCACCAATCCAATTGATTTCTGACCGTTGTATTGCAGAGGAGTTTTCTGATTGTATAAGACTGTTAGATCACGCATCCAGCGAACACGGTGATTGTCAACCGGCAATAGCATCGGAACCAGACGCAGCGAGTGGACCTCAACATGAACGGGATCCTTTGCGCTTACGACTCGATTATTGCCTTCCCTGGCCCAGTATAACGCATTTGGCAATAAATTAAGCGTAAAGCCCACTCCAACCACAACACATAAGATTGCTACCTCGCACAAGCATGTCCAGGTTCGTAGCCGTAGGCTGTTGTATATAGCAGCGACCGTGTATGCGATAAGCGCAAAAGCTGTGTAGTAGTGTCCGGCAAATACAGCTACAAAAGATATTAGGCAAGCTACACGGAACCTCCATGACTTTAACAGAGATACATTTTCGCCATCTCGCAATCCTTGAGGAGATAGGAGCCAGATCGTTGCCAACATTTGCAGTGGTAACAGATAATAACCGGCAAGCATAATATGGCGTTGACCACGCCAACAGTGGTAGGGCTGGAAGGTGAATAACAATGCTAAGATAATAGATGCTACTGGATGGATACGCATGGAGCGAAAAAAAAATACCGCTGTGATAGTGGTGAAAAAATAAGTGAGCAAATAGTATATATTTAGCACAATTGCCCAGTCATCTACAATATGTGCAATTAGCTTCATGATTAGTAAATGAAGAGCATCGAAATGTACGAAGTCATACAGTTCCAAACCAAAAGGAGCAGACAAATCGGGATGATGATAAACCCACCCTGTCTCCAAAAGTATTTTAACTATTGCCCCATAATAAATCCCATCTTCTACATCTGTCATTGCGATGGGGTAGCGAAAATCCATCTGACCTAAGCCAAGATAAAACCACAAAATCACGGATGTTAATAATACTGCGAGCGCATACAGAAATATTTCGCGACGTTGCGGCCATTTGTTCCCTAGCTTGCCCATCAAATTCTCCCTTAGACCCGGTATTGACCTACCGGTTCTACGTCGTGCCGCCCTCGAAACCACTCGACTGTGCGTGCTAGGCCCTCATCTAAACTCACTTTAGGCTTCCAACCCGCTCGATGCTCTGCCAATTGTGCACAACCTAGTAACTTGAAAACCTCGCTCGCTTCTGGACGTTTTCGCTCTTCCGTCTCGACTACTGGCAAGGAACGGCCGACGATTCGCTGAACGCGGTCGATCAGTTCCCCGACCGTGACACCCACTGTCGTCGCCAGGTTCGTGACGGTTCCAACACATTCATGACTTTCAGCCAATGCCTGAAAACCAGCGACGGTATCTTCAACATAGACCATATCACGTACTGGATCACGCGAACCAATTTTAATCTGGTTGGCAAACAAAGCTTGTGTGATCACCGTTGGTATTACGGCCCGTGCACTTTGCCGGGGGCCATAGGTGTTGAACGGTCGAACCACCGTCACCGGTAGGTTAAACGCCTTATGATAGCTAATAGCAATGGCGTCGGCCCCAATCTTTGTTGCGGAATATGGTGACTGAGCCTGAAGCGGATGATCTTCATTGATGGGGGTGTATAAGGCTGTTCCATATACTTCACTGGTCGAGGTAACTAGAACGCGTTCAATTTTTTCCTCACGAGCCGCTTCCAAGATATTGAGTGTACCATTAATATTCACGGCAACATAACTATTGGGGGCAACATAGGAATATGGGATACCGATAAGAGCGGCTAAGTGAAAAATTTTGCCACAGCCACGAACCGCCTCGCGGACAGCCCGAGAATCTGCAATGTCACCAGAGAAGATTTCAAGTTTGCGGGTTAAGGCCGATTCAATTTCTTCCAGCCAACCACGTTTGCCGTGCGAAGCATACCGGACAAAGGCCCGGACGGTATGTCCATTTCGTAAAAGTCCCTCGACCAGATGACTACCAATGAATCCGCCAGCTCCGGTCACCAGCACCCGCGTTTTCTCCATCATCGATTACACCTCACTTAGTTTTGCGGGCCGCCACAAACATGATGTCACCTAAATCTAGCCAGAAACCCAATTCCTTGGCCCCACTTGGTACGAGTTGTTTGAGCGTCTGAGCAATCGGTCGTGAAATCCCCTTACCAAGTTTCGCCACTCGTTCAAGAGTCTCACCGATGTTCCGGTACATCGGTGTTGACTGACACCGCATTACCTGGAAGCCTTGCCTGTTCAGGAACCGTCGCATTGTTTCCGTGGAAAAATACTGCAGATGTGTCGGCGGGTGGATCATCCGCCAGCGTGGGCCGCGCCACGATGCGAAAGCTGAGCCAATGTCTCCAGTGGTCAGGAATAACCAGCCGCCCGGTGGAAGCAGATCATATACTTTTCCAACGAACTGTTCCGGCTGGCTCAGGTGTTCGATCGTGTCCCATAGACAGAATGCACGGTACTGGCCGCGCGATAAAGACAGCGACAGGAAATCACCGACCTGGGCGTTTTGTCCCATGACCATACGGGCATGCCGTACGGGTTCAACGCAAACATCTACACCAGCACACTGTATCCCAGCCAAGGAACATTGTTGTAGCCAGAAGCCATAAGCACAACCGACTTCAAATAGTGGACCCACATTTCTGCCCATCAGTCTACGTACAACGGCGAGCCTCGCTGCGAAGTTTTTGCCATGCGAGACAGCATCAGCGAGATAGTCGCCATACTCTTCGCCCTGAAAATAATCTTCCTGATAGAGTTTGCGTACCTGTTCGTGAGTCAGATCTATATCGGCTCGGATGAAACCGCAGTCTCGACATTTGCGTAGCACACGAAAATACTCTTTCCAGCGTGCTGAACCACAGCAAATGCACGCCGAACGTGCCAAAGATTGGATCGGAATTGACAATGCACTCATCGTTCCGCTCCTTCTGTTCAAGCTGCCACCGTGACAGGGGTCAACGGTGTCTCGAATCCGATTCGTTCCTTGACCAGATATAACGGTCGATGTTTGACCTGTTCATGGATACGTCCAACATATTCGCCGACAATCCCCAAGCAGATCAAATTAAATCCACTCAGGAAACTAACGATGAGGACAAGTGAAGTATAACCGGGCACCTCACCACCGGCGACGATCCACCGAATGAGGGTGTAGAGAGTATAAAGGAATGTGGCGACCAGAGCGAAACCGCCTACGGTGTAGCTTAATCGAAGAGGAAATAACGAGAAGGTGAAAAGAGCGTCCGTACCCATACGGAGCATTCGCTTCCATGTATAGGATGACGTGCCCGCGAAACGAGGTGGTGCATCGTACCACACAGCCAACCGTCGAAAACCGGCCCACTGTACTAATCCGCGAAAAAACAACCATCGTTCGCCAAAACGACGCAATGCGTCCACCACGAGCCGGTCCATCAGACGAAAATCAGCGGTTCCATCCTCGAGTTGTACTTCAGATACTCGATTGATCGTTTGATAGAAAAGTCGACTGGCAAGCTCTTTGAACTGTCCTCGTCCTTCTTGTTTGCGCCGTCGTGTGTAGACTAGCTGATAACCTTCCGACCATTTCCACAGTAAAAAAGGAACAAGTTCCGGCGGATGCTGCATGTCACTATCCATGCAGATGACTACATCCCCTCGCGAATGTTCAAATCCAGCAGCGAGCGATGCTTGATGTCCGAATCGACGTGACAATGACAGAACTTTCACTACACTTGGGTACTGTTTGTGTAGTTCCTTCAGTCGATCCAGCGACTCATCTGGCGAATCGTCTTCTACAAACAGAAGCTCGTAACCCAATCCTAGATTATTCATCACTGCAATCAGCGATTCACCAAAGTGAATAATCCCGTTCGCTTCACGAAAAACTGGTAAAACGAATGACACTAATTGGGGTTTTTTCAACCATATTTTCGATGGAGGAGTAATCCCTGATTCTACGACTTCCGCGCTCTTCGTGGGCATACTAAACCTCTACGCAACCAAAGAAGTTGCGATCGTCCAAATGTTTCCAGCGTGGCAATAACCTCGCCAGACCATCCCTGTCAAGTCATATCATGCCCATTCATATCTATGTCCTGGTTCTGTTTGGCGACCGGAATCTAAGGACTACTCCCACTCTGGGTACGGTAGCCTTCGCTACGGCGAAATAGCGAATTATGAAATATATTCGGCATTACTAGCTTTGTGTCTCTAGTTACTCGATACTTGATAATATTTACACAATGATCGATATAAAAATCTAGCGGTCTCTTCCCCGCATTTTGTTCTTGATTAATCGGGAAAGTCTGGTTATAGACGCTCTTTTCGATGCGGATACCAGCCGAAGGGAGTCGGCCGATGAATAATCAAGCCGGAGTCCCCCTGTTTGATCTACAGGGGCAGTTCAGTGAGCTACAGAACGAAATCCAACAGGCCGTGGCCCGGGTGTTGGCCTCTGGGCAAGTGATTTTGGGGCCTGAAGTTACGGCCCTAGAAGCTGAAATTGCTGCTTACTGCGGTGCTAGTCACGGCATAGGCTGTGGTTCAGGGACTGAAGCTCTGTCCCTCGCCCTACATTGCATGGAGATTGGGCCTGGCGACGAGGTCATCTTGCCCACTTTCACATTCTTTGCTACCGCGGGCAGTGTGGCTCGTACTGGTGCCAAACCTATCTTTGTGGATATTGATCCCATTACCTATAATTTGGATCCCCACGCTGTCCAGGCCAAAATCACCTCGCGCACTCGAGCAATCATGGCCGTCCACCTTTATGGCCAATGTGCGGACATGGCCTCACTCTGGCGGATCTCGGAACGGCACGGTGTGCCCATAATCGAAGATGGTGCCCAATCGCTAGGAGCTGCTTACCAAGGTAAGCCTTGTGGCAGTTTGGGGGCGATTGGTTGCCTCAGCTTTTACCCTACCAAGAATTTAGGGTCCTATGGCGATGCGGGGATGGTCGTGACCAGCGATCCCGCATGGGCCGAGCGTATTGCCTGTCTGCGTGTGCATGGCATGCAGCCGCGATATTATCACAAGTATCTGGGTTGGAATGCGCGAATGGACGCCGTCCAGGCTTGCATGTTGCGAATCAAGCTGCCGCACCTCGAACGCTGGATCGGTATGCGCCAGGAAGCAGGCCGACGATATGATTCTCTGATCGAACAATATCGTCTCACCCAAGTTTTTAGCCGTCCTACTCGGATGCCTGATTGTCGTCATACCTTCAACCAATATGTTGTGCGTGTGGCTGATGACCAACGTGATAATATGGTCAAATACCTCAAGCATGAGGGGATCGGATGCGAAGTCTATTATCCGCTTCCTTTGCATCTCCAGGAGTGTCTACTTCACTTAGGGCACAAGGAGGGCGAATTCCCTGTTGCCGAGGCGGCATGTAAGAGTGTGCTCGCCTTGCCGATCTTCCCGGAAATTACTGCCGCCCAGCAAGAAAAAGTGGTTCGTACCTGCGCTGCATTCTATAGCCGTAACGCGGCACGGCGTGCGGCCTGATTCGCGGTTTTTTCGTGCTTCGTTTGGGGCCGCCGACGGAAGTCGGCGGCATCAGCCTTCTACTTCAGATCGCCACGTTTGCTGGCGATTAGAGCAATCAACGCTTTTTGTGGGTCGGCGAATTTTTTCAACCCTTCCTCCATCAACACTCTTTCCATCTCACGCATATCGACCTTTTGATCGATTTCAGCGAGAACAGCCGGGGAAGGTAATTCGTCCACATGACGGCTGAAAATGCGTCCGCTTTCGGCGACAGCTTTGTTGGTCGCGGGCGGATTGGTTTCGATGTCGCTGCCGGCGAAAGCTTCGACATACTTCCAAGGGGCGTCTTCCTTATTTTTGGTGCCCGTGCTGGCAAAGATCATTTCCTGTTTCAGCGGCAATTTTTTATCGGACCAGAATGTCTCGTTCATTCGCCAGATGCGTTTCGCATTGACGATCCCGACCTGACCTTGAGCGGCGGCCGAGAGTGTCGGCACCTTGCTCGATGTGTACACGTCCAGTCGGCTCACGAAGATAGAATAGACGCTTTTGAACCACTCCAGCGATTTGCGGCGTTGTGCGCCGCGCCACATCGCATCACGCGCCGTGACGTACTGAGTTTCGGAAAAGATCAGAGTGACGTTGAGCGTCACTCCTGCGGCGCATAGTTCTTCGACAGCACCCAATCCGGCGGGAGTGGCCGGTATTTTGATCATGCGGTTGGTGTGACCTGCTGCCCACTTTTTGCCAAGTTCGATGTAGTGGGCGGTACGTTCGGCGACGGGCATCGGGCTAGAGATGTCTTCCAACAATGGATCCAACTCGAAGCTCACCCAACCGTCGTTCCCTTTGGTCTGCACCCAGACGGGCTGAAACACTTCTTGGGCCTGCTTGACTAAATGATCCGTCATTCTCCAGGCGATTTCCTCGTCTGACAGTCCTTCGGCTGCATATTGCTTGATAAGCGCGTCGAAACGTCCTGTTTTGATCAGGTCGGAAATTATAATCGGATTCGAGGTAGCTCCGGTCGCGCCCAGTGCGCGATTCATCGCCACTTCGACGGGATCAATCGAGTCGAGCCATAGTTTGGTACCAGTTTGAATGAGCGATTCGAGAGGAGTCACGGACATGGTCTTACTCCGGTGCATGGGAAAATCGCCAACAATGTCTTCGGGTCGAGCAACACGGCAGGAACACCGAGTCATCGATTCCCATAAAACAATCGTTCACACGCCAGACAGATCGTCATACCTCGCATAGGATGATATGGATTTTTAGCGTGAGGTGTATCATGCGGTATTTTGGGTTGCAGGTGATTCTTTTCGTTTTCGTCGGTGTGTCGGCCTTGGCTCAATCGCCGACGCTCAACGAGAAGGTGAGCCGGTTTGTATCAGGAAAACTCGGTCAACGAGTTGGCGGTGGAGAGTGTGCCCATCTAGCTATGGAGGCGTTACGTCATGCCGGGGCCAAATTCCTTCGCGGAGCCGATCATCCCGAACCGGGCGACTATGTCTGGGGCAAACTCATCGCGGTGCTTGAGCCTGGTAAGTTAGATTTTAAGACCAAGGTTAAATCCGGCGATCTCGTTCAATTTCGCAACAGCACCTTCAAAAACGGCGCACTTTACACCCATCACACAGCCGTCGTTGCGGAAGTAGACGATCGCGGTCAACCCACTGCTGTCTGGGAAGAGAATGTCGGCCCGCTGGGAAAAGCGGATCGCACCGTTCGGAAAACGAAAATCGACTTCGGCCTGCTGAAAAGTGGGTGGATCCGTATCTATCAACCGGAACCGCGTGTCCGCAAGCCCGGACAATATGAATTCGTTCTGCTCAATCGCACGGATATCCCTCGCGATGTCTTTGTCCAGTTGGGCGATCGACGGCTCTTTACCATCTCGCTTACAGCCGATAACACGGATGCCAGCTATGGCTACGGCATGGCCACGATCAACGCGCCGATTCCGCCGACACTGGTGGTCGGAGCATCGCGGATCAACATCGTTGATGCCGCCGGTTACGAGATCGTTACCAACGACGGCAAAGTGACCATTCGGCGAATGCCATAGGCTGCGCGAGCAATGGAAAAAGTCTCTTGCCTTCTCAGGATGTGGACCAAGAAGATATGAAGCGTAAGCCGTTGGCCATTTTTATTGGATTGGTTTTAGGTCTAATCTCGTTGATATTCGGTGCCGTGGCCGGCGTACCCGCCATCCTGTTTAGTTATTACGGGTTGTACATCGTCAACCGTTCCGATGGGGTCCTTACGGGCGCACGCTGGGCGGTGGCAGGCATGATTCTGGGGTGCGTCGGCACTTTGATTACAACGGTCGGGATCGCTGCGGTGCTGATTTTGCGACTGGAGGCCACAAGTAACCGTGCAGGTTGCCAAAACCATTTCAGGCTCGTCGGTCTCGGCTTACTCGAATATGCCGACACTTACGAACACTTTCCGGCCGCGACACGCGATCCGATAGGGCTTGAGCCAGCCCGTCGCCTTAGCTGGATGACCGAAATTTTGCCGCTACTCGGTGAAGGCACCAAGGCGAACGCAAGCTATCGCGAACTGGCTGGACGCCTTGATCGCTCGGCGGCATGGGATGCGCCGGCGAATGCGGCGATCGGCGCAGTGCCGGTACGTCCGTTTCTTTGTCCAGCACATCCCCAGTATTCACCTCACAAGTCGCCTGGGTTCACACATTTTGTAGGTCTTAGCGGTGATGGAGCCGATGCAGCACATCTGAAAAGGCAGGACGGCCGCGCCGGAGTTTTCGGGCACGACCGTGGCATCGCGCGCCGGGAAGCACAGGCGGGAATCAGTAACACGTTAACCGTTGCCGAAACTACGGACGAGAACGGCCCATGGATTGCAGGTGATCAACCGACCGTGCGAGGCATACCGAACACAAATTGGGTTATCGGGCCGGGTCGCCCCTTCGGTGGATCGCACCGCGGATTCATGCATGCATTATGGCTTGACGGATCAGTTCGGCCGATGAACGAAGAAACGCCGGGTGAACTGGTGCGGCGGATGGCTCGGTTACATGCAAGGGAATAGGAACGAGCGGTTGGATGCCCCCCGAACCGCTCGTTGATTCGACGAGATTACTTCAGTTTCTTCCATTCCGACAGGGTGTTACCGTCTTTCGACGAAAACGCTTTCGGACGATCCTTGCCCTCGGGAGCGAAGCAAACCTTTTGTAAATCCCCTTCTAACGTGTAGATGCCAAGCATCGGCTTACCACCAGCGCGAGTGATGTCGATGGTTTTCGGAGACGCCGACGGATCGAGCTTAATGGTGCCTTTGCTAAGGGTTTTGCCGTCCTTCTCGATGGTGTAGGTATCGTCCTTGACAACGCGAATGGTGCCGATCGGCTGTTTGGTTCCGTCTTTTTCACTGGCGGTCAGTTCCCAGCGTCCCTGAAACGCTTCGAGTTCTTTGCCAGCGTCAGCCGCGATCACCAGGCCGACCGTTAGCATCACGCCGACGAATGCTGCTTGCTTCATCCCGTTTCCTTTCATGCAAAGCGTTCATTTCCGATCCTGTTTCCGCAGTGAAAAACAGGCCATGAGTATTAAATGAAACGAAATCGGGAAGGCGAGGAGTTTATTGATATCTCTCACCAAACGCGATTATACTGCCCGTTTGAGGTATTCAACGACGCGTCCCCTATTCATAAATTGACAGCCAGGGTGGGAGTTGATTCTTCATTTCTCGGATCACGGAGTCACAGCAAACTAAGAGCTTTGTAAGGTCGAATTTGCGAACTACCGTTCATGAGGGAACATTTTCCTAAGCAATAACCCAACATGAGGAGATCAGTCCTGTCCGACGGATTTCCTGACTTTGATACGATGTGGAAGCGGTTGCCACGGCCCAACGACGAACTTTGTGGCCTTTTGACTGCCTGAATGCGGGGGGAAATACGGTTCGGCAACGTCGTGGGCCGCTTTTCGACCTTATGGTCAATCCAATTACCTTGGAAAGAGATCACGGTTGGAGAGCATCTCTCACCATTTTTTCGCGGAACGACGATGGAAATGCCCATCGCCCCGACCGTTCCTATCTAGCCGAAACCGACCGAGTGGAAGCTCTTGGTTCCCCTCACTGCGTCCTTCGGCCGCGCCTGCGTGCCGGGAACTTGCACCACCTCCATCCTATGCTATCATCGGCCCGGTGGCCATGCCCGATATCTGCGTGGTGCGACGAGCCTTTTCCGGTTCGGCCCGTTGGTTCGACTGGGACGAGGTGCGTTTTCGGCCCTTTCCTTTGGTGACAGCCGCGCCCGGCTGATCCCGTTGGGACGGCTGGGCCTGTGCCAACTGCTGGCGGCGTGGTCGCTGATGCGGAGTAAAGGGGCGTTGGGCGCGTACCTGCGTCGGCAGCGCGGACGACTGGGCGCGCCCAAGGCGATCACGGCGGCGGCTCACAAGTTGGCGCGGATCGTGTATCACTTGATGCGTTACGGTGAGGCGTATGTGAAACAGACGGAGAAAGAGTACGCCGCCGAGGTGCGCGAGCGACAGGAGAAGCAGTTGAAGCGACGGGCGAAGGAGTTGGGCTACGAGTTGACGAAGGTCGAGCCGCCAGCGGAATGAGACACGGTGTCTGGAATCGCCTGTGAGTTGTCACGAACGCCGGGCAGGAGCAGGATCCCGAAAAGGCCCGGTGGCGGGAGTGCGTGCCCAGGGGTAATAAGAGACTACGCCGGTGGACTATTCAACTGAGGAAGTTCCTGGGGCGGCCTCTGGAAGCTCGAATGGCCCCTTTGCCGGCTCAGAGTCCCTGGCTCGGGTCATCGAGAGCTCGTTGCCGCTGAGTGTCACGTCGTGATGACACTGCTGCTGTCCCCGGTCCCACTGCCGAAGGCGCACCCCCATCGGACTCACGCAGGTCGCCACTGAACACGCCGATCACTTCCGAGACGCGGAACAATGCGGTAAGGACCTCACCGCCGGAGACGCGAGACAAGATGCCATACGACCCGTAGTCGGCCGGGTTCGAGGGGTTCTGGATGTACTTCAGCGCGTGGCCGTACACCGTCACGGAACGCTGGTCGCGCAGCAGGACCGTGAAGCGATTTCCGTGGCCGGCGGTACTCCGGGAGAACCTCATCTCCAGGTGCTGTTCGGAGGGCGTGTTCAGGAACGAAACGTGACAGGTGGACGGCGGCGAGCAGTTCGGCGAGGGCGGCGGAGGGACGACGACCTCGCTCTCGCCGCGGTAGGGCGTGACCGAACCGGGGTGCTGTTCGTTGCAGAGCGCGGCGACCCGGGCCAGCGCGGCACGAAACACCGACTTCGGGAGCGGGACCGTGAGCGCGTCACCGTCGTCCGCCCCGAGCCGGCGGACCGAGCAGTGGCCTTCCGTGAAGCGGAGGCGGAGTTGGTGGACGCGGCACAGACCGAGCAAGTCATCGACAAGCCCGACGACCCCGCGGGGGCTAGGGCGGAACGCTTGCTGGACGCGCTCGGCGAATGGGGTGGACTGGATCATGTGACACTCCTGATCTGTGCCGTCCTCGCGACCTCGGGCCAGACGGCCGCCAGTTCCTCAAGTCCCGCGCCGGGGTCGAACTGCACCAACCCTTGACTGAGCGGGAACCACTCGGTTGCGGACCGCTGGACGACTTCGTCCGGCACTTCCACTACCAGGATAACAGCGCCGCCCTCGTCGGGGAACTCTCGCGCCTTGCCACGGGCATACTCGTCCGGCATCCCGAAGTGGAACGGGCCGGATTCGAGGTACATGGAGAAGCCGTCGTCCAACCCCTGCCCGCCAGGTTCGCGATAGCGCGGGTCTGGACCGAGGTCGATGATCTGTTCCGCCCGCCGTCGGGTCGTTCCGTGGATCAAGATCATGTCGGAGCACCGTCGCTGCGTCGGATACAACCTCGCTGGTTGATGTACGCTCCCCACCTCTCCCCGGCTCGGGGCTTCAAGGCCGAACACCCCGCTCAGCAGCCCCGGCCGCCTTGGGCCGCCGTCTGCTGCAGCGCTTGGTTCCCCTCACTGCGTCCTTCGGCCGCGCCTGCGTGCCGGGAACTTGCACCACCTCCATCCTATGCTATCATC
>RGDT01000550.1 GCA_009918525.1 Planctomycetia bacterium | reverse complement strand
CTTCGCTCACCTTGCGGAGCACGGACTTGACCCGGACATAGGCATTTTGCACATACGGCCCGGTTTGGCCCTGCAGGTCAACGGATTCTTTAGGATCAAAGACCATCCGCTTTTTCGGGTGGACTTTGACGAGGAAAAACTTGAGGGCGGCGAGGGCGATGCTGCGCACTACTTCCCCCTGTTCATCCGCGCTGAGTTCGGCGATTGTCTCTCGTTCTTTCGTATTTGCCTCTGCTTCGCGGATCACTTCGGCAAGCAGGTCGTCGGCGTCTACTACGGTGCCTTCGCGGGACTTCATGCGCCCGGTGGGCAGCTCGACCATGCCGTACGACAGGTGGTAAAGCCCCGCTGCGTAAGGCTCTTTGAGGCGTTTCATGATCTCGAAGAGCACCTGGAAGTGGTAGTTTTGCTCATCGGCCACCACATAGACCATTTTTTCCACGCCAAAGTCCTGATAGCGGAGGTGGGCGGTACCGATGTCCTGGGTGATATACACGGAAGTACCATCGCGGCGCAACACGAGTTTTTTATCCAATTTTACGTCTTCCAGGTCAATCCATACAGACCCGTCCTCCAGGCGATAGAAAATATCGTTTTTTAATCCTTTTTCGATAATATCTTTGCCTAACAAATACGTATCGGATTCGTAGTAGAGTTTGTCGTAGCAAACGCCCAGGGCTTTGTAGGTTTCCTCGAAGCCCGCATAGACCCATCCGTTCATTTGGCGCCACAGGGCGAGCACTTCGGGGTCCCCGGCTTCCCAGCGCAGGAGCATATCTTTAGCTTCGCGGCCGAGCTTGCTGTATTCGTTGAAATAGGTATCTTTGAAGTCTTTGAAGAAGGCCTCCGGGGTTTGGCCTTCCGTTTGTTTTTCCTGTAGTTTTTGTTGAGCCTCCGGGGTATTTTGCCAGGCGGCGTATTCCTCTCTGAATTTTTGTTCGAACAAGACGTAGTAATCGCCCACGAAGTGGTCGCTTTTGACACCGCCTGCTTCTGGGGTCTGGCCTTCGCCGAAGTGTTGCCAGGCGAGCATACTCTTGCAGATAGCGATCCCGCGGTCGTTGATAATTTGCACGCGG
>RGDT01000549.1 GCA_009918525.1 Planctomycetia bacterium | reverse complement strand
AGTACCGTGAAATCATCCAACAGCATCACTCGGAACTTCTGGCTACGATGGCCACTAAACTCAGAGCGGTCCCTGAGGGTGATGGAAACATGCTCGACAACACCATGATCATCTTCCTCTCTGATTCGAGCGATAATCACCATGGATCCGGAATGGAGTGGCCCTATCTGATTGTTGGCGGGGGCGGCGGTAAACTCAAACTGCCGGGTCGTTATCTGCGTTACCCGAAATATGGTGAAACTGGGTGCCGTACCATCGGCGACTGGTGGACCACGCTACTGAATGCCTATGGCAATCCGATCAAGTATTACGGAAACGAAGATCTTGTTCTGAAACAAAACGGTTGCTCACATGCTGGACCACTTGAGGAGCTTTTTGTTTGATCGTTGTTGATGCATCGACGACAGTTGCAAACATCGCGGAGGTGATCGTCCACACTGGAGGACGCGATGGCACGGAAGTCGTGTTCACAACCATTGAAGGCCACGGCCACATCTGGCCAGGCGGAAAAAGCCCCTTGCCAGCATTCATCCTTGGTAAGGCCACAAGCCGCCTCAACGCCAACGATGCCGTCTGGGATTTTTTCCAATCGCATCCAAAGCCGAACCCATGAAAACAAGATTCCATCGCTCAATCGTACCACTGTTCCTAGTCTTCTCCTGCGGCAATCTCTTCGCGCAAGACGCTGCACGTACCGAGCAATTCAAGCAGCTCGACACACACGGCAATGGCAAACTCAATGCCGGAGATCACACGCGATCTGTGCGAGTTGGTGAACTTGAACGACGTTATCGCATCTACATTCCCAAGAAATACGACACGAGCAAGGCTACGCCCGTCATCGTGGTCTTTCACGGCGGTGGAGGCAACCCCGAGAGCATGATCCGTCTAACCGGAATGAACGCCAAGGCGGACGAAGCGGGCTTCGTCGTCGAGACGTGCCGCTACTGGAACGCGCTCGGCATCTTGCCGGTGTGGCTTTCGAACCTGCGCGGCAAGCGCCTCGACGAGAGCCTCCGTTACTCCGAATCGAAGGCGAAGCGCGCCATGAACGCCGCCCTCGGCGCGTGGTTCCGTTAC
>RGDT01000547.1 GCA_009918525.1 Planctomycetia bacterium | reverse complement strand
AATACAAAAACAACAAACAACATAGTATTACTGGTAAGTAGGAGAGCGACCGACTCCGGACGTTTGTTGTTGTTGTTTTTTAAACTTTTTATGATACAATAAACCCGAAAACCTTCTGGTGACAAAGATTTAGGAAAAATGACGAAGCGTTCCAAAGCGGATAAAAGGCATGGGCAAGGCTGAAAATCAGGAAAAGCTCTGGGGTCTGGAAGCCGAACCGGATTCTGGTTCAGGCCCTGATGAGCCCCAATCAGCCGATGAAACGGAATTGCAGCCAACCGGCGAATTCAAGGACGAGATGAATCTCGCCGAATTCCCGATTGCCGCCCTGACGGACCGCGTGCCCGACGGCACGATGACGCTTGTTTTTGAAGATCAGATTGAACACGAAGGCGATGCGATTGTCAGGCGCCTGTCGATCACGGGCCATGGCAAGCTGGGTCTGCCATCGGCACTTGACGATCAGGTGATCGTCGGCCTGATACAATTGACGAAACGCCAGAATAATTTCACCAACTCACGGGTTTATTTCAGCCGTTATGAGCTCATTGAGCTTTTGGGCTGGTCGCAGGACGGCCACAGCTATCGTCGCATTGACGACGCTTTAAACCGCTGGGTGGGCGTGGTTTTATCGTATGAAAATGCCTGGTGGGACAACGCCGAGCAGAGCTGGGTGGACGAGAATTTTCACATCATTGACAACGTCACGCTTTACGACCGCGAAAAGGCGATGAGCCGGGCCAAAAACGGCAAGGCCAAGCCGCCCAAGCCGTTATCGAGTTTCAAATGGAATGATGTGATGTTTCGCAGTTTCCAGTCGGGCAATTTAAAGCAGCTCGACCTGGAATATTATCTGAGCCTGCGATTGCCGACATCCAAGCGGCTTTACCGCTTTCTGGATAAGCGATTTTATCATCGCGAGCGTGTTGATTTTGACTTGAGAACATTAGCATGTGAACATGTCGGCATGAGTCGGGAATATGCCCCGACTGAGCTGAAAAGAAAGCTCAGGACCGCTTTTGACGAGCTTGAAAAAAGTGGATTTCTTGAGCCATTAAACGATAACGAACGCTACATCAGCGAAGAAAAAGGCCGCTGGCGTGTGCTTT
>RGDT01000546.1 GCA_009918525.1 Planctomycetia bacterium | reverse complement strand
CCAGCTCGCCAAGTCCGGCAAGAAAATCATGTTCGTGGCCACCAAAAAGCAGGCCCGCGACATCGTGTCCACCGCCGCTAGAAGCGTGGGCATGCCCTTCGTCACCGAGCGCTGGCTCGGTGGGATGATGACCAACTTCAACACCGTGCGCCGCTCCGTCAAGAAAATGCAAAATATCGAGCGCATGCTCGGCGACGGCTCCCTCACCAGCGTCACCAAAAAAGAGCGCCTCACGCTTACCCGTGAACGCGACAAACTCGACAAGGTGCTCGGGGGTATCGCTACCCTCTCCCGCCTGCCGGCCGCTATTTTCATCGTGGACATCGAACACGAGCATATTGCCGTAGCAGAGGCACAACGCCTGGGAATCCGCACCTTCGGCATCGTAGATACCAATGCGGACCCCAATAGGGTGGATTTCCCCATCCCGGGTAACGACGACGCTTCCAAGTCCATCCGCATCATCACGGAATATATGGTTCAGGCCATCCGTGAAGGACTGGAAGAGCGCAAGTCTATCAAACCGGAAAAGGAAGAAGCCGCAGGCTAATCGCCACTGACTTTTTTTACCACCAACCACCAAATTATAATGAGCGCAAATATTTCCGCTGCTGACGTCAAAAAACTGCGCGATATGACCGGCGCAGGTATGATGGATTGCAAACAGGCCCTCGCCGAATCGGAAGGGGATTTCGAAAAAGCAATCGAAGTCCTCCGCAAAAAAGGCGAAAAACTCTCCGTCAAACGCGCAGACCGCGAAGCGACCGAAGGAGCTGTCCTAGCCATCGTATCGCCCGACCGCACCCGCGGCGTCATAGTCAAGTTGAGCTGCGAAACGGATTTCGTGGCCAAAAACGAAGACTTCGTAGCCCTCACCCGCAAATTCGGGGAAATAGCCTTGGCCAATTCCCCCGCTACCCGAGAGGAACTGCTGCAGCTCCCCTTCGAAGACGGCCTCACCATTGACGGCAAAGTGAAAGAGCAAATCGGTGTCATCGGCGAAAAACTCGAGTTAGCTGAGTATGCCCACGTCGAAGCCGCACAGGTATGCCCCTACATCCACATGGGCAACAAAGCCGCCGTGCTGGTAGGCCTCAACTTAGCCGATG
>RGDT01000545.1 GCA_009918525.1 Planctomycetia bacterium | reverse complement strand
GTTGGCCTGCCATTCCGTGCTCGCCGCCCCTCGCGCGGCGCGGTTGCCGAACATCGTGGTGGTGTTTTGCGACGACTTGGGCTGGGGCGACCTCGGATGCCAAGGGGCGCAAGGAATCCGGACGCCGCACTTGGACCGCATGGCGCGGGAAGGCACGCGGTTCACGCGGTTCTACGTCGCGCAGGCGGTGTGCTCGGCTTCCCGGACGGCCCTGCTGACGGGTTGCTACCCGAACCGCGTTGGCATCCATGGCGCGTTGGGGCCCAAGCAGCCCATCGGCTTGCACCCGGACGAGACGACGCTTGCGGAGGTCTGGTTCGACGGCGTGAATAAGTTGGCGTATTTATCCGACAGCTCCCGGATGGATTTCCCCCCTAACTGGTACACCACCGACAGGTAGTTGACGTACAGCGTCAGGATATAAAAAAGTACGTTGAGGATTCTCGTGGTCAAGATGCGGTGCATAGGCGTAGTATTTGGAGGGAAGGTACTAAAAATATGGGATAACACAGGAACAACCAGCTTTTTTTAGCGTTCACTAGCCTCTATGAGCGGAGCCGCTGCCTAGGCAAAGACCATAAAAATCGAACAACTTGATCAAACCAGGATAGAGGGTCGTTAAAAGCGATTCCTTACCTTTGCGAAAATATGACACCAAAAAACCATGCAAAAGAAGTACCTCAATCCAAACCAAAGCGATACGCCCATTCGCAACCCCCTTGCCACCCGCTGGGAGCAGTCCGCTTGGCTGGGGCCCTTGATGATCGTCCTGGCTGCGCTCGTCGTCTATATAAGCACGTTAAGCTATAGCTTCCAATTCGATGATGTCCAGCAAATCCTTGAAAACAAACGAATACGCACCTTAAAGCCTTGGTGGGAATACAAGGGCAACCGACGTACATTTTTCATGTTCATCTCTGCGCTCAATTACCACTTTTTTGAGTATAAGGTCGCATACTGGAGGGTTTTCAACATAGCCGTCCATATCGGAAACGCATTATTAGTGCGCTGGTTGGTGCTTTTGATGTTTTCCACCCCTGTACTAAAAGAAAGCCCCCTCAGTAAAAGTAAGGCAGCGATCGCCTTGTTCACCGCGCTGCTTTTCACCG
>RGDT01000544.1 GCA_009918525.1 Planctomycetia bacterium | reverse complement strand
CGTCGCTTTTCGTGCTGAGGCGTTTGATTGTTGGGAGGTAGTGACCGAAATGAGACAGGCATCTGGCCAAGAATTGCCCACTTTCACGCGCACGCGCTATCGAAACTTTCACAGCGTCCTTATACAATGAATTTAACTAGATAATTAGCGTCCGTTCAGGGGAACCCCATATGAACGTCGAGGAAAAACGCCCCGTAGCCGCAGGCGAACCAATCACGAACGGTATCCACAGCAACGGCAACGGTCACGCTCACGCCAGTCCCTCGCCTGACAGTTCCGACCTGGACACGCAAGAAACCCGCGAATGGCTGGACTCGTTGGAAGCGGTCAGTTATATAAGCGGGAAGCAACGAGCGACGGATCTTTTAGCGGTAGTTCACCAACGGGCCGAAGAGATCGGGATCGACGTACCGTTCAACGCCAACACGCCCTACATCAACACGATCAGCCTGGAAGAGCAGCCCGCGTTTCCGGGCAATCGCGAGATCGAGCGAAAGGTCAAGAGCCTGGTCCGCTGGAACGCGATGGCGATGGTGCTGAAGGCCAACGACACGACGAACGTAGGCGGACACATCGGGACATTCGCGAGCAGTGCCAACCTATACGAAGTCGGTTTCAACCATTTTTTCCGGGGCCCGGATCATGCGTGCGGTGGGGATCTGGTGTACTTCCAGGGCCACGCCTCGCCTGGGATGTACGCTCGGGCCTTTCTTGAAGGTCGGCTGACGGCCCAGAATCTGAAGAATTTTCGGCAGGAACTACAGCCCGGGGGCGGTTTGTGCAGCTATCCGCACCCCTGGCTGATGCCTGATTTCTGGCAGTTCCCGACCGTCAGCATGGGCCTTGGGCCTCTGATGGCGATCTACCAAGCGCGGTTCAATCGCTACTTGGAAAACCGCGGACTGAAGACGCCCACCGACCAGAAAGTATGGGCGTTCTTGGGCGACGGCGAAATGGACGAGCCGGAGTCGATGGGCGCACTGACACTCGCCAGCCGCGAACGCCTGGACAACCTCGTTTTTGTCGTGAACTGCAACCTGCAACGCCTGGACGGGCCCGTACGCGGCAACGGAAAAATCGTTCAGGAACTCGAAGCGGCCTTCCGCGGA
>RGDT01000543.1 GCA_009918525.1 Planctomycetia bacterium | reverse complement strand
GGCACAATAGGCGCGGCGTACGGGTCAACTCTCCCGCGAGGCTCGCGTGTCACGGTCAATCGAGACCGGAGCCGCGCCGCACGGATGATCAAGCGAGCAATCATCTCAGCATTCTGTGGTGTCGTATTCGCGATCTTCGCAAAAGCCTCCAGCATTAATAGCGGGTTCTTCTGATCGGAAAATCGACCAACAAAGCCATAGATAAACTCATCAGACTTTACGCCGTACTCCGCGCGAATGGCATCTCGGTCTAATGTTTTAGGGCCGGAGATAGCGTTATAGATAACACGGGTCTTGGCAAGCGGAATGCCTAACGCCACCGCGTGATCCTGCTCGTTCTTCGAGACGTTCACTGTGATTGTCGTAAACCGATCAAGGATACGTTCCAGCTGACCGTAGATAAGGCGTGCCCGCGAAGAAATCGTTGGCGACATGGTCATGTACGCATTAGGAGTGTAGTAAACGTCCTTTCCCAAACCTCGCGCCGCTAGCCGGGCAAGTGCCCCGCCTTTCGAGCTATGACCATGAACTACTTGAAAGCCTTCTTTCTTAATTAGTGCTCTTAGCGCCTTAACGGAAGCGACATCATGCATGCCGACGCTTCGCTGAAGGTCCATTAGGTGGGCCGTGCCCCCCAACTGCTCAAGTTGTGAAATGCCGTTCTCGAACCGCTTATCAATACGGTTTCGGCTGTAAGCCAAATGAACATCGAGACCTCGCTCGGCAAGTCCAACCGTCAAGTCGGTTACGTGCTTGCCTACTCCCGCGGCGGCAGCTTCACAAATATGCAAAATTTTCATACTACTTCGCGCCTTCACGCCTAAGGATCGAAACAAACGTCATGATCAAAATCTTAACATCGTTTCGCATCGATGCGGCCTTAAAGTATAGCTGGTCCAGCAGAATGCGCTCTTCATAAGAAGTTTCGCTGCGACCACTACACTGCCAGAGTCCCGCACATCCGGGCTTCATTGCGCAGTAGACGCCAACCTGATCGCCGTATTTGGAAAGCTCCTTTGGTACAACCGGACGTGGCCCAACAATGCTCATTTCCCCACGCAATACGTTAAAGAACTGAGGCAGCTCGTCCAAACTAGATTTACGAAGGA
>RGDT01000542.1 GCA_009918525.1 Planctomycetia bacterium | reverse complement strand
TCGGCGATGAGAGCTCGGGCTTCAGGTGAAGTAGTCGAGACTGTTGTTGGGTGCAGTTAACGGGGCGCCATGAGAACGATAGCAGCGGTGTCAGGGTATTCGGAGCGATGATGGAGGGTAAGATGAGAAACATCTATTGAAGTATCTTTGACGCTAATTTGCGTCGAGACCGTACACGGTCCACGTCAGATGCGCCAACATGGTGATGATGTGGGTCGGCTTTGCATCGCAGGTCATGCCGTTGTCGTAGTAATAGTCGCTGTCTACGATGTCAGGATAAGGACCGAGGCGGTATGGGTGGGTCGGACGACGTTAATTGTTGGCTTGCAGCGAAGGTGCGAGCGTCGCGGGCATGTTGGAGAACAGCTAACTATTCTCGTTGATTTTCGGTCTCGCCGATGAGGTCGGCGACGTCTAGCGCCTCTTGCAGAGCCTGTTGAAGCTTCTCTAACATTTCCTGAATGCCGGCGAGCTGTACGTCTGAGTCAATGGAGTCAGACGTGACGCTGCGGTCATCCTTGGTGTCACCGCGATCGTCGGTAGGCTACTGGTGCCGGATGGTTTCGAGGAATAAATGGTGTAAGCGGGTCTGGTGTGAGCGGCTATGTAATCTTGGAAAACTTGTGCCGACGGTAGAGCAATGGTGTAAGTAGTGGGCACAACTGGGTTCGAGAGGTCAGTGGGAGACGAGCGGGAAGAATCCGCGAAGTCGTCATCGACGTTATGGGGTGTGGCTGCACGGTCTGGAATGTTAGGTTGTGGCAGTAAGCAGTGTCGTCCATGCTGACAAGGTTGGACTCCGCAGCTATACCCAGAGGGGCCGCTGTTACTGCAGCAGGGACTGTTAGAGCGGGTCTGGTGGATCGTATCGGACGCCGTGTAGACGTCGTGGATTTGCCCAGTCTTTGGACTTCGTCAATTGTTGCTTGTAGTTGATATGTAGACCAAGAGTTGGCCTGGGATCGTTGGCTGGGTTGGGATTAGATCCTTGTTGACGTGCGCGAAATTATCATTGGAGATATCCTGATGCGCGGTTTTGCTTGTTGGGTTTTCCACCTTCTGTTCATCGTCGCTTCTTGGGATTAGATCCTTGTTGACGTGCGCGAAAT
>RGDT01000541.1 GCA_009918525.1 Planctomycetia bacterium | reverse complement strand
TGGGATACCGCCAATTGTAGCTTTTTTGTCAAGCCAGGTTTGTTGGTTTTCCCCGACAAGTTTGCCACTACCTTCCTCTATTCAGGCTACCAAATTAAAAAAGTGGTCATCCCCAACCTGGAACTGGTCGGCGATACCGTCTCCGCCAAACAATGGCGTGCGATTTTGCAACGTAACCGCGACCTGAAAGCCGCTGCCGTTTTTGAAAGGAACCTGTCTTTTGACGCAGGGGTCAGCTACGAAAACTCAAGCGCCGTCGAGAATACCCAAGAGACAAAGTTTGGGTTTGACGTAGAAATAGAGGCTACCATTGCCGGTGAGATTGGTTTTTCGATTGACGGCACCGGGTCAACGCTCAAGTTGGGGCTGGAAATGGGTATGGGCGTCAAAAACGAATCTAGTACCAAAAAGACCAGGACCCAAACGGTTTCATATACCCTGGCCGACGACGATATCAAGGACGTGTTTACCGTGGATGTATTGCAGGACAGGGTGTATTCGACCCCCGTGTTCAAAACGGTTTCGGGCAATTCTTCCTGCCCCTACGAAGAGAGGACGGTACCGCGCGACGGGGTGGAACTGTCCGTGGACCGCACCATCGCCACCAATGTCCTTGCCAATGACAAGGCCGTCTTCAAGTTCAACGTGGGCAACATCAGCCAGACCGACGAGTACCGCTCCTACGTCTTCGAGCTCTACAACGCGACGAACACGAATGGTGCCAAGGTCAAGATACAGGGCTCCGAGAGTGCCAGCGGCGTGTTCGGCATGTCGGCCAACCAGTCGCAGGAGGTCATCGTGACCATCGAGCGCGGGCCCACCGCTTATGAGTACAACGACCTGACCTTCCACGTCTATTCGGCCTGCGAAGGTGCCCGATACGACGCCCTGGGTAACGGCGATTTTCCGCCCGCGCCTTTCTACAAAGCCATCAACGTGGACGTGCAGTTCCTCGAGCCCTGCAGCCCCATAGACATCGGCTTCCCGCTCCAAAACTGGGTCATGACCCCCGCGGCTGGCAACATCATGTTCATCACCCTGAACCAGTTTCAGCGCAACGACGCCGACCTGGAACTCATCCGCGTCCAGTACCGCCGCAAAAACGGCGA
>RGDT01000055.1 GCA_009918525.1 Planctomycetia bacterium | reverse complement strand
GGCAAGTTGTACGAGTGTGCTTAACTATGCATCGCCAACTTCATCTCACTCACCGCATGCCGCAGACCTACGAACGCCCCGCGGCTCACGATCGCGTGACCGATGTGCAGTTCGTGCAGGCCCGGAAGTGCCGCGACAGGGCCGACGTTGGTGTAGTTGAGCGCGTAACGGGCAAAGGCAGTTCCTGAATCGCACGCAGATTATTTACAGCATCCAACGCCAGCGTCAGTGGTACACCAGGCATGACAACGGGTTGAGGCTGATTGAAGAGAGCTTGAATTGCCGTGATGCCGATTTTGCGTTGATCGCGAACGGATTTGAAGAGAGCAATTTTGCGTGTTGGCGGAAAGCTGTAGACTACCACATCCCAACGCCGACCCGCTTGGAAGGCCCAATCTTCATCGACATCCCAACCGCGTAAGGCGGACTCGTCGCCCGACAATTCCGCTCGCAAATAATCGGCCCGTGGGTCATCACGTTCTTCCAGCCAGTCGGCATAGACGGCCCGCGTGACATCATCGAGCGGATCGGCGTTCAGGGCATCAAGGAAAGCCTGTTCATTCATTAAAAAATTCTCCGTTTGATGCTAGCAAATCCGATTCAATGACGCTAGGATCGGATTTATTATTCCTGCTTTGGAGAATCCGCCATGCAACATCCCATCACTCGTCGTCTCGCCCTCCAGGCCGGAGCGGTGGGACTGTTTGGTTTGTCTACGGGACATTTAGCGGCGTTGGCGCAGGGGAAAAGGTCGGCGGGGTCATGCATTTTTATTTTCCTGTCCGGCGGATTGGCCCAGCATGATAGTTTCGACCCCAAGCCCGACGCGCCAGAGGGCATTCGCGGCGAGTTCAAGCCCATCGCTACTAAAACGACAGGCGTCCATATTTGCGAACATTTGCCCCTCCTGGCTGCACGTAGCGACCGCTGGGCCCTGGTGCGTTCATTGACGCATAAGACCAATGATCATTCCCTGGGGCATCTCATCATGCTGACAGGACGCAGCGAAACCCCTACCGGGTTCAGTCCCAGCAAGCCACAGCCTACCGATTGGCCTTCGATTGCCTCGATGGCGACGGCTGCGCTCAATAGCCGCACGAATCTTCCGCCGGCCGTGGTGTTGCCGGACCGTATTGTCCACAACACCGGACGTGTGATTCCCGGCCAGTTCGGCGGACAGATGGGAGCCGGACGCGATCCGTGGTTTCTGGAAGCTTCGCCGTTCCATCCACGAGCCTACGGAGCGTTTCCCGAGTACGAATTCGACCATCAACAACGCCCTATTCCAGGCCCGCAGCGTGTTTTCAGCCTTCCTAGTCTGACCCTTCCTGAGACGGTCGATGGCCGACGCTTCGAGGATCGGCTATCGCTCTTACGTCGCATCGACGACAAACGTCGATCACTGGAAGGCGAGCGGTTTACCGGGTTTCATGCTGGTGCCGTGTCGCTCCTGACCAGTTCGCGCGTGCGTTCGGCCTTCGATGTCACTCGCGCCGATTCCAAGACTCTTGAACGCTACGGCAAAAACTCTTTTGGCTATTCGCTGCTCATGGCTCGGCGGTTGGTCGAGGCTGGTGTTGCACTCGTTCAAGTGAACCTCGGCAATAACGAGACCTGGGACACGCACGGCAACGCCTTTCCACACCTGAAGGAAAAACTGTTGCCGCCTACGGATCGGGCTGTTTCCGCGCTGCTGGACGACCTGCACGATTCCGGCTTACTCGATAACACGCTAGTGATCATGGCTGGGGAATTTGGACGAACGCCGCGCGTGTTTGGATTACCAGCACACTACAAGTTACCTGGACGCGACCACTGGGGAGCAGTGCAGACGGTGTTTCTGGCGGGTGGAGGCGTTAAGGGAACGGAGCCTATCCCGCGACGATGCCACAAACGCCAGAGAATTTCGGCGCGACGATCTATCAGGCGTTGGGTATTCCCAAAACGGCCCATTGGTACGACGCGACGAATCGGCCTAACGCCATCTACTATGGCGAGCCGATCGCGGGATTGAGTTGATGTTTGGCGAGCGGAGCGTGTCAAAGCCCCGCTCGGCGAGCGATGTGCAACCCCTCGCCCGTTCAAGGCTTAACGCTGCGAATCCATTCCTCGATTACCTTCAGACCCGCCTCGTCCACTCGATGCGACGACAACGGCGGCATCTGTCCTCGGCCCCGTTGGGCCAGGCGAGCGTACAACACCGACCGGTCTGGCTCTCCCGGTGCGATCAATTTCGCGTCGGCGATCCCGAACTTTTCGTGAATCGGCGGCACGTCGATCAGTTTCCACTTTTCGCGTGGCGTGTCGATGTGCAGGTCAATCGCCGCATTACCGCCACCCGCCCAAACATGGCAAAATGCACAATTCGAGTGCAGATACGACCGCGCTCGCGCCTCGGCCGACGCTTTCACGTCCGTTGGATCGGCCAATCGGGGGTAATGCTCCTCTAGCCGTGCCAGGGCGGATGTTTCGCCTTTGGCCCGTATCTTCGTAAACGGCTCTGTCACCGCCTTGGGCAACACCTTGCTCAACGGTTCGAACCATTCTCGCAATGTCGCGAGATGATCCGCCGTTGACAGCTTCAACACTCCCCTAGCCGACAGTCGGCCCAACTGTCCGTCGCGGTTGAGTTGAGCGGTATTGATACCCAGGACATAGTTTGCGGCTCGCGTGTGGCATACCATGCACTCGACCCGGCTAGGATAGTGCCACTTCAACTCGCGTTCTTTGCCTCCTTCGACTTGCCGATAGGTCATGTCACGGCCCGCAGCCTCGATTAGGACGGCGTCGGTCTGGTCGTCGTTCCAGACGTAGCTGTAGCCCGCCCATTCGCCCTGTTGCAGCGACATCAGCCTTGTCTCGATCTTGCGGCGACCGGTAGGAGTATCGATGCTGAAGGTCTTGACGAGCAAGGTGTTCTCGGGAAATTTCCAGTGTCCCTTTTCGTTGAAGCCGATCCGCTCGCCTTCGGGTAACAGGATAAACCGCTCTTTGTCGGACCCGTCGCTCCAGAACGGCGAGTTGACGACGTACGGAATCAACGCCGGATGAGGACGTTGCATGGCGTCGTATAAACCGCTTGCCGACAACTTGCGCGGGAACGAAGCTGAGGCCGTGGTTTTGGAAGCGCGTTCAAACGTGTGCAACTGCCCGCCGTGATCCAAAACATACAATTCGCCGTCGCGGTCGGCCCCGAAGCCGATGATCTGGAGCCGCGTCGAGGCGAGGTCGCGGCGTGAGGTTAGCTTGCCATCCTTTTGTGAGAGTCCCCATATTTTGCCGGTAGAGTAGTCGCCGTAGACGTAGGTGCCGACAAGGTCGGGGAAGCGTTTACCGCGATAGACAAGGCCGCCAGTCAGCGAACGTGATTCGGAATGGGGGTGCTGAATGAGCGGATCGACAAAGTCGGCCGGTCCCTTGGCCCGCAGCGGATGAAACGCAGCAGTGCCTTCGCGGATGCTCCAGCCGTAGTTTGCGCCGCGTTTGCCGAGATAGACCATTTCCCACAAGTCCTGGCCGACATCGCCGATGTAGAGGTCGGCTCCGTCGAAGCTCATACGCCAGGGGTTGCGTAGACCGAACGCCCAAAGTTCCGGTCGTGCGTTTTTGATAGTCACGAATGATTCCCGAGTTTAGATCGCGCAAGTCTTGGCCGGTGTTGTTCTCGTCGCTGTCTGTCGTACCGTCGCCTGCCGAGATGTAGAGCATACCGTCGGGACCGAAGGCCAGATCCCCGCCGTCATGGCCGTTGGACTCCCATTCAATCACGAGTGTACGCGATTTGGGATCAGCCACAGGCGGATCACCGGCAGCGGTGTAGCGATAGATGCGGTTGCTTTTCTTCTTCGGTGCGAATTGTCCGTTCGCGAAAACAAATACTTGACGATTCACGGCATAACGCGGATGAAACGTCATGCCGTAAAATTGCAAGTCTTTCTCGGTCAGGAAGGAGGCTGACTTGTCATCGCGGAGAGTGTGAATCATGCCGCGAAGTTCGACGACGAATAGGCGGTCGTGTTGGGCATGGCTGGTCACGTAGACCGGTTGCGTTAGTGTAACTTTTTCGTAGACGCGCCGCGTTCGGAAGGGGGGCGGCGGTTCAGGCGATCCGACGACCAGCGGCCGTTTCGGATCGGCAGCGGACATGAGGCACGAGACGGCTAAGAAGGCCAGCGCGAGTCGTTTCATGGAGTTAATCTCCGGGCCAAGTCGATTGTAACATACCGGATCGAACCGCCAAGTCTCCCGGACATCGCGATTCAAGGACTGTAGAACAAGTATGTCAAAATAGACGGTAATTTACTCGATGACCTTGGCCGCTTTGCGGTTGGATTCTTTCAATAGATAACCTAGCCCGCTCCCTCCCGAGGATGTGTCATGCTCTCCCGTTTTCTGCCCCTGGTCGCGCTGGCCTTTACTCCGTTGGCGCTGTTGGCTGACGACAAGCCGACGCGAGACATTTACGATCACCAGGCCCAAAAGAACGCGTCCAAAGACGTTAAGAAAATTGTCTTCATCGTCGGTACCGAACCGCACGGCGGACGCGGCAATCATGAATTTGTAGCGGCGGCAATCTTCATGGCCCGGACGATCAACGCCAACTACCCCAACGCCTATGCCACGATCTACACCCGCGCCAAATTCCCCAAAGACCTCAGCTTCGCCGACAGCATCATCATCGGCATGGATCACGGCGGACGGGTGGCCGAGAACGCGGAAGTCGCCAAGGCAATCGAACGCGGGGCCGGGTTCATGGCCATCCACTACGGCGTGGAGGTGAACAAGGGCAAGCAAGGTGACGCCTTCTTGAAGTGGATGGGCGGTTATTTCGAGCCGTTTTGGAGCGTCAACCCGTGGTGGACGCCGAAGTTTGCCGACCTGCCCAAGCACGAGACAACGCGTGGCGTCAAGCCCATCGAAGTCAACGACGAATGGTATTATCACATGCGTTTCGTGGACGGCATGAAGGGCGTGACGCCGATCCTGGCGACGGTCCCCCCGTTGAAGACCGTTACCGACCGTTGGAAGGAAGGCAACAAGCCCGGCAGCCACAACGGCAACGCCGACGTCTACGACGCAGTCAAGTCCGGCAAGCCGCAAGTGGTGGCCTGGGCCTACGAGCGTCCCGGTGGGGGGCGCGGCTTCGGATTTACCGGGATGCACCGCCACGAAAACTGGACCGATGACGGCTTCCGCACGCTGTTGATCAACGCTGCCGCCTGGGTGAGTGGATTGGCGGTGCCTGAGAACGGCGTGTCTACCCCAAAGCTGGACAAAGACGCGCGAGAGAAGTTGATTGATGAGGCCAAACTCGCGCCGAAGAAACACGGTATTTAACGACCTTCCCGCGATGGCGTTTTTTCATGCGAATTGCTCGAACAAGGTGGATGGGGTTGTTCCGGCCATCGGGGCGATGGGTACTACTTGCCGATCAGCCCTCGCCGGAAAGCCGCCACCTTGTCTTGATCCCAGCGCGGCAAAGGGTCTCGCACCAGCCGCGTCAATAGCTCAACGCCTTTGGGGGTAGCGACGGCATCTCGATGGCCTCCGGGCAGAAGAAATGCCGGAATACCTTGGCGTTGCAAATCTTCCGTCCACTGGGAACGACAAGAAACGATGCCATCGGTACCCAATCGCAGCGACCCGACGACGCACCCGAACTCCACTTCCTGTGGTAGCGTTTTCTCCTTGCGAAATGAGAGCAATCGTTCGCGAGCCGGTACGCTTAACGACTTGAAGAAGGCGGTTTGTTCTTCCCTGGTTAAGCCGATGGTAGCCCAGGTACTGCCGCCGTTGGGCGCGTTAACCTGAATGATTTTGGTTGCACCGCATTGGGGGTGATCCTCGATCAATTGACGCGCGATCAGCCCACCCGCCGAATGACCAATTAAAATAATCTGAGTGTAGCCGTCTTTTTTCAGCCGTTCGATAGAGCGCGATAAGGCGGACTCTTCGGCCACTTTCTCGACGGGCACGGTTTGGCTGTAGGCGAAGATGTAGACATCTGCGAGTTTCGATAGAGACAACACAAGGGGACTTGTGGGCTGCTGCCAGGAGCGTGGTATGGCCTGGGTCACCTTGTCGCGTGCCAACGGATGCAATCCCAGGCCGTGGATGAGCACGATGGCGCGTTGCTGTCCTTCGGAGCGTCCGACGACGAAGGGATTCGGCCCGGACTTAACGAAGATCGACTTCAGCGCTGGTTGGCCGGGCATCAGCAGTAAGAGCGACAGTAGGACCATCACAAAAAATCCCAAAAGGGTTCTCGGAGTGCTGTCATGATGTCGGCTCGGCCGAAAGTCAAGCCCAGTTCGGGGGTATACAGTTTATCTAGTTGGGCTACCTAGAGAGGCCATTTTACCCCATCGGCCAATCTGGAATGTTACAGGCGATCGGCTACCGTTACCCTCGATTTTTCGCGGCAATTTTGCCTATTGCCTTCATCGGTATAATAAGTATGGGTGAATCGCTCATCTTTGTGAAGTCACTTCCAACAAATCCACACTTGTAAAGTGTGTGATTCGTAAACCTACAAAGAGGAGTCAACACGTATGCTATCACGCCGTGGATTCCTGGGTTATGCCGGTGCTGGTGCCGTCGCGGTTGGCTGCTATCCGGGTGGCGGGACGAGCCGCCTCTTCGCTGCCTCAACACCAACAAGTTTAGAGTCAATGCGAAAACTGCCCGGTATGGCCAATTTGATTCTGGGCTATCCGATCAATATGACCACGCCACCCCGTGAGTTTTTTGACTGGCGGAAACAACTCGCCGAAGTAGGAGTCAGCCAGTTCGCGTTTAATAACGTCGGTAATCCCTTCGTGCCTAGCCCTATCCCGACCAATACTCACGCGATGGAACGGGAAGTCATCTGCCGATTCGCGAAACTCTATGGATTCGCCCCCAAAGATATTTGGGGGTTCCTTTCAAACAGCGGTACCGACAGTAACATGCACGGCATGTACATGGGCCGTACGATCCTAAAGAACCGCACCGGCGAGATGCCCAAGGTATTCTTCACCAAGGAAGCGCATTACTCGATTCAAATTCTTCGCGATCTGTTGGGAATCGAGTGGGTCGAAGTCGGCACGAATCCTGACGGCAGTATGAACGCCGAATCGTTGGGCCGTTGCTTGTCCGATCATCCAAACCATCCGGCCCTGGTCGTCCCCACCATCGGTACCACCTTCAAAGGGGCGATAGATTCGATTGACGCTATCCGTGTCCAACTCAAAGACCGTGAGTCATACATTCACCTGGATGCCGCCCTCTTCGGCGGTTACCTACCGCACACCAGGTTCGCGGACGAGTTGAAAGCGTTGACCACTGCGGACAAAACAGGCAAGACACATCCCCGCTATCATTCGCTGGCCGTGTCGTGTCATAAGTTCTTTGGCTTTCATTCGCCGGCAGGCTTGTTCGTGACTGCGAAGCGGGTTTACGACGAGTTTCAGGCGGCTTTTGAAAAAGTCCACTCACCCGATTACATCCACCAAGTGCCGGGCACAATCACTTGCTCGCGAGACTCCGTCAAACCCGCCGAGTTCCTGTTCTTCAGCTCCGAGACGGCCTTTGCCCGTCAAGCCGAGGACGCCCGCGAGATGTTGCAAAACGCCGAGTATTTGCACAAGGAGTTGAAGTCGCGATTCCCGGACCTGTGCGCTACCCGTTCCAACGACCGATCCAACACCATTTACTTCCGTCGGCCCAGTGCCGCCATACTGAGCCGCTACTCGTTGGCATCGATGGAACTTACGTTCGATGGCAAGAAGGAACGCTTCGCGCATGTGGTGGTCATGCCCCACGCCAAGAAGAAAATTCTCGATCAATTCCTTGAGGATCTGGAACAAGACTCGAAGAAGTAATTAATTGCCGTACGCTCGGTGTGTGCCACAAAAGTTTGGCATGGCGTAGATTAGAGTGGTTCTAGATCCGGCTCCGCCATCGCTCGGAGCCGGACAGAGGATTGACGGCTATAGTGATCTAAATATCACTTGTTGGCCGAGATGGTCTTGCAAACCGCGAATCAAGTGGGTACATGCCGCGCTCAGGGAAGATAGGACGGCAAGGAGGCGAGATATGGGCGTGCTACCGGACTGGATGATCGAGCGGGATGTGAAAATTGTGCCGTTCGTCCAGCAATCGCCGGTCGGCGCGGTGTCCTACGGCGTTACAAGCTACGGCTACGACGTGCGCGTCGCCCGGAATTTCAAGGTTTTCACCAACGCTCGATGTACCATCGTAGACCCCAAAAATTTCGACGTGCAGTCGTTCGTCGATATTGAAGGCGATTATTGCCTCATCCCACCGAATAGCTTCGCGTTGGCCGAGACAGTCGAGTATATCGAAGTGCCGCGCGACATCATTTGCGTGTGCGTGGGGAAGTCAACGTACGCGCGGTGCGGAATAATCGTGAACGTGACGCCATTGGAGCCAGAGTGGAAGGGGAAGGTCACCATCGAGATCAGCAACACCACGCCGCTACCGGCCAAGATCTACGCAGGGGAGGGGATCGCGCAAATTCTGTTCTTCCGTGGCGAGGCGGCGTGCAAGACCAGCTATGCCGACAAGCGGGGAAAGTACCAAGACCAGAAAGGGCTGACTTTGCCGTTCGTGACGGGTGTTGAGCCTCCTCAAAAATGATCTCTTGTACACTTCCATCGACTAT
Source organism: Planctomycetia bacterium (assembly GCA_009918525.1). Lineage (GTDB taxonomy): Bacteria > Planctomycetota > Planctomycetia > Gemmatales > Gemmataceae > RGDT01. The sequence continues at coordinate 8,555 of RGDT01000055.1, read as the reverse complement.
GGTATACTAATACTAGATGTACGGAAAACAACGCTCGTATCAACATTATTGATAGGGGCGCGCCGTTGGTTGGCTTTTTCGACATCTAGATGAATACTCAACGACTGAACGCCGACCGGCAAGCGCAAAATGAGTTTGCGAGTATACACAGCCCGTAGGCGTCAGGTTCCCCAAGGCGGTTGTTCATCATGCTAATCCATCGTCGTTACACTGTAGAAGGGCGTGATCCTTTCTCCTCCTTAACATTCGTTGCGCGTACTTCGCGCATCTCGAACCCGGATGGTTCCGTCGTTTTCGAGATGAAAGACCTGATGGCCCCTGAAGGCTGGTCGCAAGTCGCCGTGGATATTCTTGCTCAAAAGTATTTCCGCCGGGCCGGGTTGCCGCGTGCTTCGGTGAAGGTCGTCGAAGACGGCATACCCGAGTGGCTTCGTCGTAGTGCCCCGGTCGAAGGCGACCCGCGCGACGGCCACGAAACCGACAGCCGACAGGTATTTCGCCGATTGGCTGGATGCTGGACTTACTGGGGCTGGAAGGGCGGCTACTTCACCCATGAGGCCGACGCGCTAGCCTTCCACGACGAGATGTGCTATATGTTGGCGGCCCAGATGGCTGCTGCGAATTCGCCGCAATGGTTCAACACCGGTCTGCACTGGGCCTACGGTATCGATGGCCCGCCGCAAGGTCATTACCGGGTCGATCCGGTCACAGCCCATGTGGTCCGCAGTACCTCGGCTTACGAGCATCCCGCCCCTCATGCCTGTTTTATTCAGTCGGTCAACGATGATCTTGTCAATGAGGGCGGCATCATGGACCTCTGGGTCCGTGAGGCGAGAATCTTCAAATACGGCTCTGGCACCGGAAGTAATGTCAGCCAAGTTCGCGGTGATGGTGAACCCCTATCGGGTGGCGGCAAGTCGTCCGGTCTGATGAGCTTCTTAAAAATTGGCGACCGTGCGGCCGGAGCGATCAAGTCGGGTGGCACTACGCGCCGTGCGGCGAAAATGGTAGTTCTCGATTTGGATCACCCGGACATTGAAGAATTCATTAACTGGAAAGTGGTGGAGGAGGACAAGGTCGCTGCTCTCGTGACAGGCTCCCGGACCATTAGCAAATACCTCAACGCTATCCTCAGGGCCGTTGGAACCTGGTCTGTCCCCGCCGAACGGATGGATCGCAAAAAGAACGTCGAACTGAAGAAAGCTATCTCGGCGGCTCGGGCTGCGTTGGTTCCTTCCAACTACATCGAAAAAGTGATGCTGTTGGCCGCTCAGGGATTCACGTCGTTGAAAATCGAGGAATACGACACGGATTGGAATAGTAAAGCCTACTACACGGTCAGCGGCCAAAATAGCAACAATTCGGTGCGAATCGAAAATTCGTTCATGGAAGCTATCGCCAAGGATGGGCCTTGGCATTTGTACTGGCGAACGGAGAAGGATAAAGCCCGAGCCGCAGGGCGCACTCCGAAGCCTTTCAAGACGCTGCGGGCGCGTGATCTTTGGGATCAAATCTCCTTTGCGGCGTGGTCGTGCGCCGACCCGGGCGTGCAGTTTGACACGACCACGAACGAATGGCATACCTGCCCTGCCGATGGTCGCATTAATGCGTCGAATCCATGTTCGGAATACATGTTCCTTGACGATACCGCCTGCAACCTTGCGTCGCTGAACCTGTTGCGGTTCTACGATCAGGCGACCGGACGCTTCGACGTGGACAGCTATCGTCACGCGACGCGGCTGTGGACTTTGGTTTTGGAAATCAGTGTCTACATGGCCCAATTTCCGTCCGTGAGCGTCGCGCAAAAATCGTACGATTTCCGCACGCTCGGACTGGGATACGCCAATCTCGGTTCTCTGTTAATGGTGCAGGGCATTCCTTACGATTCGCCGGAAGGTCGAGCACAAGCCGCGGCCCTGACCGCCATTATGCACGCCAACAGCTACGCGACCTCGGCGGAAATGGCGGGGGAGGTCGGTCCGTTCCCCCGCTACGAGGCCAACCGTGAGAGCATGTTGCGAGTGGTTCGCAACCACCGGCGTGCCGCGTTCAACACGCCCTCCTACGAATATGAGGGTTTATCGGTCCTTCCGGTACCGATTGATGACCGTGTCTGTCCGGCGTACTTGCTCGACGCTGCTCGACGCGATTGCAATCGGATGGTCGAACTCGGAGAGAAACACGGTTTCCGCAATGCTCAAGTGACGTGTATCGCTCCAACTGGAACGATCGGCCTCGTCATGGATTGTGATACCACCGGTATCGAGCCTGACTTTGCTTTGATAAAGTTCAAAAAGTTGGCCGGTGGTGGATACTTCAAGATTATTAACACTTCCGTTCCGCCTGCGCTCACTCGCCTGGGCTACACCCCGAAGCAGATCGAGGAAATTGTTCGCTACACTCGCGGTTCGGGTACGCTTAAAGGCTGTCCTCACATTAACGAGTTTAGTTTGCGAGCTAAGGGATTGCCTGATGAGGTGATTGCCCGAATCGAATCGCAGCTACCCAGTGCGTTTGAGTTGCCTTTCGCCTTCAACCGCTGGACCATAGGCGACGAAGTTCTCACGGGGCCGTTGGGATTCAAGAAAGAGCAAGTCGAAGCGTTCGGCTTTGATGTGCTGACGGCGCTGGGCTTCACCCGTGACGAGATCAACGAGGCTAGCCTATACGTGTGCGGCTCGATGACAGTCGAGGGAGCGCCTCATCTCCGTGCCGAGCACCTGCCTGTGTTCGATTGTGCTAACAAGTGCGGTAAATTTGGAAAACGCTATTTATCACCTGAGTCGCATATTCGCATGATGGCATCTGCCCAGCCGTTCATCAGTGGAGCGATCAGTAAGACGATCAACATGCCGTACGAAGCGACGGTAGAGGATGTTAAAAAAGCGTATCAGCTCAGCTGGCAATTGATGATCAAGGCCAACGCCTTGTATCGTGATTGCTCTAAGCTCAGCCAACCGCTGAACACTACCAGTGACACCCCGGATGAGATCGAGACAAAAGTTGAGGAGGAGAAACCTACCGCAGTCGCGGCTGCGGAAAAAGTGGTTTACAAATATCTGGCTCATCAGCGACGCAGCCTGCCCGACCGTCGAGCAGGGTACACGCAAAAGGCGCGGATCGGAAACCACAAAATTTACTTGCGAACCGGTGAATATGAAGATGGTACGCTTGGTGAGGTGTTCATTGATATGCACAAGGAAGGGGCTGCCTTCCGCAGTATGACTAATTGTTTCGCTATTGCTATATCCCTGGGTTTGCAGCATGGCGTTCCCTTGGAAGAGTTCGTCGATGCGTTTACGTTCACTCGATTCGAGCCGAACGGCCCAGTGCAGGGCAATCCGCATATTAAGATGACGACATCGATCATCGACTACATCTTCCGTGAGTTGGCCGTCACCTATCTGGGCCGTCATGAACTGTCACAGGTTTCACCCGATGATTTGCGTGGGGATGCTCTGCACGCGGTACCAACTTCAGCGCCGCCGAGCAAGAAACCAATCACTGCCGCACCTCCGAAGGTGTCGCGTCCCATAGCCGTTTCCAATGTACAAGGCCCAATCAATGGCGGTACCGCAAAGACCGCCGTGGCTGAAAAAGTACGCCAAGCCAAATTGAAGGGCTACGAGGGTGACCCGTGCCCGGAGTGCGGCCAATTGACCTTGGTACGAAGTGGTGCTTGTGCGAAGTGCGATTCGTGCGGGGCCACTTCAGGCTGTAGCTGATCGCATTCGTTCGGTCGAACGGCATCCTCACTTGGGTGCCGCTTGTGTGAGGGGGTCGGCAACATGGTATATCTTTCTCGCATCTACACAAAGACTGGAGACGACGGAACAACCGGGTTGGGAGATGGCTCGCGCGTGAGCAAAACGAATCCTCGTGTCGTTGCCTACGGGGCTGTTGATGAGCTTAACTGTGTCTTAGGTTTGCTGGTGAATCATCAACCTGGCGAGATGGCTCTCCTGACCCTGATTCAAAATGATTTGTTTGATGTAGGCGCGGATCTGTGCGTTCCGGCCACGGAAGGGGAACAGCCCGGTGCCAGGCTTCGTGTTCGTGCAGAGCAGTCGAAACGGTTAGAAGAAGCGATCGACCAATTAAACGAACCGCTTGCCCCTTTGACCAGTTTCGTTTTGCCTGGCGGAACGGCTGCCGCATCATGGGCACATTTAGCCCGCACGGTTTGCCGACGCGCAGAACGAGATGTGGTGGCATTGACCGAAACTGGGGCGCAGGTCAATCCTGAAGTGGTGATTTACCTGAACCGACTCTCGGACCTCCTTTTCGTACTGGCTCGATCCTACAACAAGGATCGCGGGGATGTTCTGTGGCGGCCGGGGCTGTCGCAATCCCCATGAAGGAGATAGCGGATATGTTCACCATCAGCGCGTTCGCCGACGAGATTTCACCCGACCCGGTGGAACAGGTCGAGTTGTTGTCGAAATGCGGTGTCCGATATATCGAGTTGCGGAGCATTCTGAAGACCAATGTTCTTGACCTGACCGATCACCAGATTACGGAGTTGAAATCTCTCTTAGATTCCCGGGGCTTCGCTCTCAGCGCGATTGGGTCACCCATCGGGAAAGTCAAGATTGACAGCGATTTTGATACTCACCTCAAGCGTTTTGAGCGGGCTATACATCTTGCGCAGCTGTTTGAGACGGCAAATATTCGCGTGTTTAGTTTCTATCCTCCCGGTGATGCTAAGGACTGGAACGGTGTCGAGTCTCATTGGGAAAAGGAAGTTTTCCAACGGATGCACCGGCTGGCGACTCGCGCAGAGGAGGCCGGTCTTCGTCTGGTTCACGAAAACGAACATCGTATTTATGGCGACTCCCCTGATCGTGTCGTGAAGCTGTTCGAGGAAGTGCGTTCCCCCTCGTTCAAGGCTGTCTATGATGCCGCCAACTATGTATTCTGCGGCTACGATCCGTGGGAAGGATGGATTCGCACCAAGAATCTCACAGCTCATTTCCACATTAAGGACTGGAAAACCGGCGAAGAACATGGCTGTTTGGCGGGCGATGGACATGGCCGTTGGCCGGAGGTTATTGCGGACGCCAAAGGTTACGTCGGGTATGCGACGATGGAACCTCACCTGCTCGGCGGTGGTCCTACGGGCGGCGTGACGGGGCCGGAGTTGTTCCCGATAGCCATCGCAGCGTTCCGGACTATCCTTGCTCGATCGGGCGCGAAAGAGGGATGAATTAAACTTAGCAACGCGGGGTGGCCTTCCCATTTTTGGTTGCCCCGCGTCAGCCTCCATCCGGCTGGGGTGCGGTTTGGATCGCATCCGAGGCAACAGACGTTCGCGGTGCAGACTCTTTGTTAGAGAATCGCGTCGATATCGCCAGACGTAATCCGAACAGCCATTCGGCGGCACCCGGAGCCGTAAAGACAGCATCAATCAAAGCTTCATAAGCTGCGCGTAATTGGTCGGAAGAAGCCGTGGCGAGCGGCGCTCCGACGTGTGCGGCCTCGCCAATCGAATCGGGTCGCTGATTGTTCCGGTCGCCGAGTCGCTCCAGCCGTAAATCGCGACGAGGTTCGCGTGGTGAGGACATCGGTCCATTCTCCCTAGAGATGGGCAATCATCATCGGCGTAATGAAGTATAGGCATCGGTGGCAGCCATCTGGTAGTTTCCGGAGGTTCAATTTTCCTGTCCTCGTCGTCTGGCTACGCCGGTTTGACGGGCTGCATCAGCTACAGCACGCGCTACCATCCGAACGACCTTGCGGTCAAACACGCTGGGAACAATGTAGTCTTCGCCCAGATGATCCTCGGGGATGATCTCCGCGATAGCGTGGGCGGCGGCGAGCTTCATCGCTTCGTTGATGGACCGCGCTCGTACATCCAGTGCCCCCCGGAATATGCCCGGAAAGGCAAGCAGGTTATTCACTTGATTGGGCAAATCACTACGGCCCGTGGCCAGTACGCGAACAAAGGGGCGAGCTTCCTCCGGATTGACTTCTGGCACGGGGTTAGCCATGGCGAAGACGATTCGGTCCCGAGCCATTAATTGTAAATCGTTGATATTTAACAAATTGCCCACCGATACTCCAATGAACACGTCCGCGCCTCGTAGAACGTCGCGCAACGTAGCAATTGGCTCGTCGAAACGGATGCAGCTTCGGAAATCGCTGCGTGCAGCTTCCAAATTCGTGCCAGACGTATCGACCACCGCCCCTTTACGGTCGCAACCAGCAACATGCGGCAACAAGCGGTTCCGGCAGCTCCCAGGCCGTTCACGACAACCTTGATCGACTGCATTTCCTTGCCTACGACTTTGAGGGCGTTGATCAGTCCCGCCAAAAGGACGACCGCTGTACCGTGTTGGTCGTCATGCATAACGGGAATATCGAGTTCTTCTTTGAGTCGTTTTTCAATCTCAAAACAGCGTGGCGAGCTAATGTCTTCGAGATTGATCGCGCCGAACGAGGGAGCAATCGCTTTGACCGTTGCCACAATCTCATCGGAGTTTTGCGTGGCTAGGCACAACGGCCAACCATCAATATCGGCAAATTCCTTTAGTAACATAATTTTGCCTTCCATGACCGGCATGGCAGCTTCGGGGCCGAGATTGCCAAGTCCGAGGATGGCCGAACCATCGCTAACTACCGCAACGGAGTTGGCGCGAGTGGTAAAGGCAAAGGCTTTGTCCCGGTCGGCGGCGATGGCCTGGCAGACACGTGCAACGCCGGGGGTGTAGACGGTACTTAGAGCGTTGCGAGTCTTGACGGGAATCTTGGCCTTGGTAGCGATTTTGCCGCCCAGGTGGGCCAGGAATACTCGGTCAGAGGCCGAGCGAACCCTCACATCCGGCAATTTTCTCAATTGCTCAACAACCCGCTGGGCGTGTGCTTCGCTTTGGGCATCGAAGGTAATGTCACGTGTCATGCGTTCGGGCTTCACGTCAACGATGTCGATCGCGCCCAGATTTGCCCCTTCTGCGGCGAACACCTCAGCCAACCGGGCAAATTCGCCCGGCTTGTTGGGGATTTCTAGACGCACCGTCATGCGGAAGTCGCAATAAGGCTCGTGATCCATATCCATGACTTCACCCTCCTGAATCCGTCATGGTGACAGAAGGCGAAGGACGCGTCAACCCGCTGCGAACCGACCGCGTTGGCAACCGGCCAACCGGACAAAATCGCTGGCACTCAGCCTTACGGCATCTGTATGCGAGCCTGCTTCGACCGTGATCCACATGTTCGGGCTAAACTGTTCATCCAGGTAGGTAGGTAGGCCGTAGAGATTGCCGAAGGGAGATACTGCGCCGTATTCGCAATCGGCAAAGACGGAGCAAATTTCATCGGTTGTGGCCAGTCGCGCTCCGGGGAAGGCTGTTAGGTCCACCGAGCGGGTGGCAGGCACCACGACCAGCAAAAACCCGCGTGGGCTTTTAAGCAAGATGGCCTTGGCGACTTCATTACCTGGTGTATGTAGATATTTCGCTCGTCGGCCGGCGCAGTATGCTGGAGGATGGACAACCGCCTCGAACCGGACGTTCTTTTCGCTGAGAAAGTCAGATACTCGCATAGGTCATCCACCGTGTAGGAGGTTAATTAGGTATTTTAATTATACCTAGCTTTGGGTTAGTTGGTGATATGGGAATAATGTGAGTAGTGGATAAAAAGACTCTTAAGTGTCGATCGTAACGATTTTAAGTGCTTGAGGTGGCCAAGATGTACTTGGATGACGAAATAGAGATCCTTCGCCCCGACTTGCAGCGCGGTCGGTTCCGATCTGTGCTGTTTGACTTCGATGGGACGCTGTCCCTGATTCGCGAAGGTTGGCCCGCCATCATGATCCCGATGATGGTAGACGTGCTGCAACAGACTCCGACTCGCGAAACGTCTGAAGAATTAACCGCCGTTGTCGAAGATTTCGTCATGCGGCTCAATGGTCGGCAGACCATCTATCAGATGATGCAGCTAGCCGAGGAGGTTCGCAAACGAGGAGGTACGCCGCGGGCTCCATTAGACTACAAGCACCAGTATCATGACTTGTTGATGCAGCGAATCCACAGTCGCCTGGAAGATTTGCAGGGAGGCAAAGTCACCGCGGAGTCGTGGACCGTGCCAGGCAGTCATGGACTACTCGACTGGCTGCGAAATCGCGGAGTGAAACTCTATCTCGCCAGCGGTACCGATTTGAAATATGTCCGCCATGAGGCGGCTTTGTTGGGTATCGCGGCTTATTTCGGTGAACATATCTATGGAGCACTGGACGAACATCAAAACTTTAGCAAAGCAATGATCGTCGAACGCATCCTACGCGAAGAAGGCTTGCGTGGCGAGGAATTGCTGGGATTCGGCGACGGCTTTGTCGAAATACAAGAAATTCGCAAGGTGGGTGGGGTTGCCGTCGCTGTGGCCAGCGATGAACAACGCCGTGCGGGAGTCAACACCTGGAAACGCGACCGATTGGTCCATGCCGGTGCCGATGTTGTGATTCCCGAATATCGCAAGGCTGAAAAATTATTAAACTGGCTGTTCGACGGAGTCGTCGGTTGACAGCAATAAAAAAATGGCGTTACATCCCGCGAAGAGCG
>RGDT01000540.1 GCA_009918525.1 Planctomycetia bacterium | reverse complement strand
AAAAAAACATGCGGTGGATGTTGAAGCGGCGAAGCGATTGCTCGGCGATCAGTCCGATGAACGAGCGCGAGCGAACGTCGTAAAGACCACCCGTGCAGATCAAATCAAGATTCGGCCGGCCTTCCAGGGCGGTGAAGACGTTCAAGGCGTTTGTTAGAATGGTCAATGGATAGTCCGGCAAAAATTCTGTTAGAGTCAACGCGGTCGATGAGGCATCGAGGAAAATCGTTTCGTTCGGCTGGATTCTCTTTGCCGCAACCCGGGCGATCGCGGTTTTTTCCTCGCGATTGGTCAACTGCCGTTCGGTGAGCGAAATTTCCTCGCGGATTTTCTCCAGTCGCACCGCGCCACCGTGAACGCGAATCAAATGTCCGCGCTTTTCCAGGACTTCGAAATCCTTGCGGATGGTTTCGTCGGTGACGTTCAACACCGCCGCGATTTCGATGGTGCGGACGTTGCCGGTCTCGTTCAAATGCGCGAGAATTTGCTTTTGTCGTTCCTGGGGAAGCACGGCAATCCCTTGACGAAAAAATCAACTCATGTAAAGCAAATATTGGATATTTCTGGAAATAATTGGATTTTTGTTGACAAAACCGAAAAAACAAAGAAATTAGCTGTGCCGATGTCCAGTTCCACAACATCCAGAGCCGTAATTGAACAATTGGTTCGCGATCAGGTCTACGCCACCATGGGGTTGGCGGCGCCAAAGTCCGCACCGAACAAACTACTGGTGAATATCAGTGCCCGCCACTGTCATTTGACCCAAGCCGCTGTGGAGGCGTTGTTTGGTCCGGGGCATCAGTTGCAGCCAATGAAGGATCTTTATCAACACGGGCAGTTCGCGGCGAAGGAGTCCTTGACGCTCATCGGCCCGCGCAGCCGGATCATTTCCAACCTGCGGATTCTCGGTCCGTGCCGCAATCTGAACCAGGTCGAACTCGCCTACACCGATGCGATCGCGCTGGGTTTCGACATCCCGGTGAAAATGTCCGGCGACATCGCGGGCACCCAGGGCGGCATGTTGATGGGGCCGCATGGGTATTTCGAACTGAACGAGGGGATCATCCGCGCCCAGCCCCATGTGCATATGCATCCCGACGACGCGGCGT
>RGDT01000539.1 GCA_009918525.1 Planctomycetia bacterium | reverse complement strand
CGGAAACACGCCATCTAGCGCGTCCGAGATCTTGCTCGTGGTCGAGCCGACCAGCGCGGTCAGCCGTCAGCGCGGCAGTGATTGGGGGCTTAATCATGATGGGCATGTTTCTTACACCCGCCAAATCAGTAATGGCATCGCCCTGTTACCGCGAAACCAATTATTTTTGCATTCGGGTGCGTGAAGATGGCGCATTCCCTGAATTTGCCACCCCCGAAGAACAAGCCAGTTACGTGATTGCCTCATATGCCTATGCGCTCGACAAAGGGGCCGAGCGTTTTTATTATTTTCGCACCAACGATGCCGATTCAGAAATTGAGCCTTGGGGCTTGCTCAAAAATAATCGCACGCGCAAACCCGGGTTTACCGCTTTTCAAGTGATGGCGCAATGGCTGCCAAGCCGTCATGTCTGGTCATCGCGCAGTATGCGCTGGACAAATGGGGTGCGGCGTATCAGTTTTTATGGCACCAATTTGGGGCGCATTAGTGTAATTTGGAACGCCAGCCGCGACACAGTAACCTATGATTTCCCGATGACGGAAATTCCATCGGCAACGGTGATAGAGCAAGATGGCCGCAGCTATACTATTTTGCCGAGTACGGGTGATAACCGCAGTTATCGATTTGTGTTGCCGCCCGCCCAAAATTGGCGCTGGAATCGCGATTATTGCCAAGTGCCGAGCAAGCCTATGATCATTGTCGAAAGCGACATTGTGCCACCAACTGGGCAAATTTTGCCACTGCCCGCCGTCATCACCACCACTGATGTGGTGCTGACCATGAGCGGGCGCGATGAGCCAGTTGGCAATGCCACTGGTCTGCGATGGTGGGATCTGCAATATCGCGTGGTGCAACCCAACGGCCAAGCCAGCACCTGGAGCCAAATTTTTGACCGCGACGAGCGCAATAGTTATCGTTTTGTGGGCGAGAATGGCAAACGCTATGATTTTCGAGCGCGACCTCATGACGGCGCTGGCAATGTGCCCGATTGGAGCAGCGCCATCATCGCCAGCACGGCCTTTTCGATTGAGTTGTCTACCCCAACACCGCTACCGACTATCGGGACACCGATTGCCACCGCAACCACGACCCCCACACCGACTCAAACAC
>RGDT01000538.1 GCA_009918525.1 Planctomycetia bacterium | reverse complement strand
GGCAACATGATGAATAACAAGTGAAAAGAGAAGGAACACTTAAACGCATCTATGTAATTCTTACAGCTAAAAACGGTGTAGGGCTATGGCTCTACAACACAGGGCGAAAAGCATAGAGCTTCGTCTGCGTGCCCAGGGACGCCGCGTGCGTCGGGTGGCCTCTGCTTCGCGCGCGCCCGTGCAAGGCCTTAGGCAAGGGGGTATAGGGTACATGGTATAGGGCATGGGGCCGTGGCTCTATAACATAGGACGAAGAGCATCGAGCTTCGTCTGCGTAGCCAGGGGTGCGCCGCGCGCGTCGGGTGGCCTATGCTTCGCGCGCGCCCGCGCAATGATATGCACAATACGGTGTAGGTTACACGGTATTGGGCTGTGGCTCTGCAACACAGGGCAAGAAACATAGAGCTTCGTCTGCGTAGCCAGGAGGGCGCCGCGTGCGTCGGCTGACCTCCGCGTCGCGCGCGCCCGTGTAAGGCATTCGGCACCAGTGCGCACTGTATACTGTAGATGGCATGGGGCGGTGGCGCGCGGGCACCACAACTAAATCGCAATGGTCTGGGCGCGTGCTATTCTAGCGCGCGCGCGAGGCCCGTAGCAACTATCGAGGTGATCCTATGAGAGGGCACTTAAATGCTGCGCTGTTCTCTCGCCACATCGCTGCATTACATTCCGAAGAAGGCTTAACGAACTCCCCGCGTCGGGTGTATCGGCTGCGCCAATGGACAGAGCGATTCGTGGAGCAGATGGAGACCAGAATAGCACGGGCCTCCAAGATCACTCAGCAGCAGCGGCCGACTTATGCATGTTGGGAGAACGGACACTGCGACGCATTGTTACGGAAATGCATACGTGCAAGCTGTTAATACGAAGTATGTTGCCCTGGTGGGCTCGCAGCGGCTGGCTATGTGCAATGCCAGCGCAACGACTGAGAGTCTCTGAGCAAGCTCGAGCGAACACCTCCCCATCAAAAAAATCCTGTGACAAGCAAGTCTCCAGTTGAAGACATACCAGTTGTCACACTGATAAGAACAGATACTACACTTGGTCATAGCCAAAAGGCCGATAAGGAATAATATTCGTGCATCATGTGCATTTAACTTGTTCAAGTAG
>RGDT01000537.1 GCA_009918525.1 Planctomycetia bacterium | reverse complement strand
TCAAAGATGCCGGGTACGCGACTGCTCACGTCGGCAAGTGGCACCTCAACGGAAAATTCAACGACAAAGCGCATCCCCAACCCAACGATCACGGCTACGAACATTGGTTCGCGACTCAAAATAACGCCGCACCCAGTCACCAAAATCCCACTAACTTTGTTCGTAATGGCAAGGAGGTCGGCAAACTCGACGGTTACTCGGCTCCGTTGGTTGTGGATGAAGCTATCGACTGGCTAACCACCAAACGAGAGAAGTCGAAGCCGTTCTTTCTGGCAGTTTGGACACACGAACCGCACTTGCCTATTGAGTCCGACCCAGAGTTTCAGAAACTCTATCCGGGTCTTCCGCCTGATGTCGTCCAACATCATGCGAATGTAACGCAACTCGATCACGCCTTCGGTAAACTGATGAAGGCTCTCGACGCCCAAAAACTGACCGACTCGACTTTCGTCTTTTTCACTTCTGATAACGGCCCCGAAGGCGATGGACTACGTAATCGCACACGCGGTAGCACGGGCGGCTTGCGAGGGCGGAAACGCGCGATGTATGAAGGCGGAATCCGCGTGCCCGGGATCGCTCGCTGGCCCGGTCACATCAAACCCAGCCTGACATCCGATGGGCCCGTCATCGGCAGCGACCTATTTCCAACCGTGCTAGGCGTCTGTAACGTCAAACCACCGGCTGATCGCGTGCTTGACGGCACCGACATCATGGGCGTACTCTCTGGGAAGATCCCGGTCGCCGAACGTAAAGTTCCTCTTTACTGGCGGCTGAATATGGCACCCAATAATTTGCAAATGGCCATCCGCGATGGAGATTGGAAACTCCTTGCTTCGCAAGATTTTTCAAAGCTGGAGCTATACAACCTCAAAGCCGACCCAAAAGAATCCAACGATCTGAGCACCAAGGAAGCCGAACGCCTTGCCGTGATGACGGGGCGACTAAAGGAATTTAACGCCCAAGTTGAAAAGGAAGGCCCCGATTGGTGGAAACGACTCAGCCCCAACGGCGGTTTACCCTTGAAGAAAAAGAAATAAGTTCGATTGATTCGGTCCAGCCGCTACTACCGAGGTAGTAGCGGTGCTTCCTTTAGACGGCCCCTCTCACAAA
>RGDT01000536.1 GCA_009918525.1 Planctomycetia bacterium | reverse complement strand
GTTCCAGGAACGCGAGAAAACACGATCGACAAAACGATTCCAGAGCTGCGAAAAAGTAGTTTCGACACGTTCTCGCAAAGAGTTAATCAACGAGCGCTTGTCGCCTCCATCAGCCGTGGTGATCAGGAGCAAGTCTGCCTCATTGTTCAAAAGGTCTTGCAAATCCTTGCTGCGATAGCCCCAGTCAGCCAGGCACAAGCCGCCATCTGTTGCCCATGCCAAAGCCGGTGCTACATCACGGTCATCAGTATTGGCTGGTGTCAACAGCACGCCGACAACCAATCCCAGATGATTAACGATCGCGTGAAGTTTGAATCCAAAAAACCAACCTTTGCTGGTTTTGCCGAACCATGCGCCATCTTCGCGCATGAGCCGCACGCGACCGTGCCGGAGCGGGTGGCAGACTGGAATTGGCTTGCTGTCCATCAAGAACAGTCTCGCCTCTTCAGACGTGCAGGCGCATCATCCATTGCTTATAACTGCACAAATGTGGAAAGGCCTGCCCGGCATTGGCCTTTACCAGTTGATAGGTCTGACTGAGCGTCGCACAACCAAAATAGCCCTGCATCAAAGCTATCGTGATGACTTCGGCATCGCTGAATCTTGGCGTGCGATTGTTCGATTCTCGCCAATTGGCAAATTGCGGATAGTTTTTGATAGCTTCATCCACAAAGTAATAGATTTCTGTCAACTGGTCATTTATGCTCTTTTTCATCGCCGGTCTTCTTTGGATAGTCGAAGTTGTTTGGCTTCAACATTCTACTAATCCTTAGAAAGACTGGCGATATTCATTTTTCAACTCAAGACTCTGGTTAATTGAAATGATGACAATTTGTCCGGGTGATGAAGCGCACGAAGGCTTACCACAGCGGTTTGAAGTTGTCCGGCGCTGGCTGCTCCTGTCCCGGCTGAGGCGTGAACTGGTTGCACGTCGGATTCACGGTTGACGGGCGAACGTATCCCTGAAACGCGTTGGCTTCGCCCAGCCCGGAAACATTCGTGGGCATGGGGCAACCGGCGTTGAACCGGGGACGAGTTTCGCGCACGTAACCGGAATAATCACCGTATTCGGCCATTTCCGGATGTATGCTTGCTGGGTCGTATTCGGCG
>RGDT01000535.1 GCA_009918525.1 Planctomycetia bacterium | reverse complement strand
TAGTCATAGTCCGAGCCGCGCACAAAAGCGGACCCGCTGCGGCCCGGCGCGCTCTTGACGACAAGACTTCCGGGAAGCAGAGCACCGCTCATCGTGCATTCCTCAGCCCGCACTCCCTCGAGGCGCCAGCCCTTCAACCAGCCATCTTTACCCCCCTGGAAGCCGGGCAGGGAAGCAACTCTCTCGTCACTTTTCGAGAGCGCCTCCAGCGGAGGGACATCGAGAAAGTGCTTCTGGCCTCCGGGGCAAGTCAACTCGACTCTCCATTCGCCGGCCAAAGACAGGCCGGGACCACCATGATGCGGGGTTGCCACGGCCGACGTTGGTCTTTTTTGGTCAACCTTCACAAGAGCGTGCACGGCATCCCGACCCCGATCAGGGCTTGATGACAGTGGATGGAATCCTGCCGGAGAACGTTTCCACGTGGCCGTCGAGGAAAAGGCCGTTGCATTTTCCATTGTGGGGGAAAAAGACCCAACGATCAGAATTGCCCGCTGGGCGTCCCGAAAGATCTGCGCCCCAACTTCCCGGGGGTGGCCAGCCGGGGTTGTCGATGTCCTTGGAGGAGAAAAAAAACGCCCACCCGTCCGCCATATAAAGGAATTTGGAGGGAGTCTTGACCCGCTGCATCCGCAAGGTCCGGACGATTCCCGGAGGGTCTTGATAGTAGTTCACCGCGTAGGTGGTGTTGTGCCAACTGCGATACTTCTTCGGCACACACGGGCAGGCCAACTGCTCCCAGATATTGTTCAATGCCTGACCGTCCCACTGAACGCTCTGATTCGTGTTGCCCACCGTCGCGGCCAACCCCTGAAACCACCGATCTTCGATCCCGCCTTGGTCGGCCGGGTCCAAATCGAACGTCAGAACGCGACCGTTGTTTTCTGCGGCAAACTGCTGCACCGCCACCCCGATGCTTTTCAGGTTGGCCATGCATTTGGCGGAACGGCCCGCTTCCAGCCCGTTTTTCAGGGCGGGCAACCCCAAAGCGGCCAGAACCACCAGGACTGCGATGACGACAAGCAGTTCCACCAAACTGAAAGCGATCATGAAACGCGCGCTGTGGCGGGTGCTGGGCGATACCGGGGCATTCAGCCACTTGTGGGGTGT
>RGDT01000534.1 GCA_009918525.1 Planctomycetia bacterium | reverse complement strand
GGAAGGCGTCGAACTCTCCCGCCAGTTCGAGCATTTTCGCCTCGCTCAGTGGGCCGCGGGCACGTATCACTTCATAGCCTTGGGAGAGCAACAAGTCATGATGCGGACCCGGAGTGTCTTGAAAACTGCAGGTGGTGAGTAATACGCGCGTGGTCATCAATCGGATGACAGACGCTATTTCCCGCCAAACAATCCGGTCAAGTGAATTTCGAAAAAACGTTGCGCGGCATACGTTTGTTGCGCTGATTGGAATCATCATGGTGTATTTCAAATGAATTTGCTTATTCCTGATGCCCATCAGATTTTTCATGCGGGAAATGACCTCATAAAATCAATGAAACCGGCAAGTTGTCGCCATGAGTCGCCAGAGCAAATGATTTCCTCCCATGATCACGTATGGTATTTGACCCTACGCCTCATTGTTTGTGAAATTTCTCTTGTGCCCGTTACCCCGGCAACGTTCCGGGTTCGCCCACATCGCCATGGCGCTGTTTCCGCGAGAACAGCGCATACACCGCCGGCACGACAAACAAAGTCAGGAATCCGGAAACCAAAAGGCCGCCGACCACGGCAATGCCCAGCGACTGGCGCGAGGATCCGGAACCGCCCAGGGAGAGGGCGATCGGCAGAATGCCGAAAATCGTCGCGAGACTGGTCATCAGGATCGGACGGAAACGGCTGACCGATGCCTCGAGCACCGCATCGAGTTTCGAAAGCCCCGCATCGCGCCGCTGGTTGGCGAATTCGACAATCAGGATGCCGTTTTTTGTCACGATGCCGATCAGCATGATGATGCCGATTTGACTGAAGACGTTGAGTGATTGTCCCGTCCAGTGCAGCGAAACCAAAGCGCCCGCCAGAGACAGGGGCACGGTGAGAATGATGATGAAAGGATCGCGAAAACTCTCAAACTGTGCGGCCAGGACCAGATAGATGATCAACAGGGCCATCAAAAACGCGAACAGCAGCGAGGAGGAACTGTCGGCGAAATCGCGCGATTGTCCCGACAGGGAAGTGCGGAAATTGTCCGGCAAAACCTTCGCCGCAATGCGGTCGAGTTCATCCAGACCGTCTCCCAAGGTATAGCCCTTGGCCGGAGTGCCGCTGATGG
>RGDT01000533.1 GCA_009918525.1 Planctomycetia bacterium | reverse complement strand
TTGTTCGGTTTTGTTCTATTTTCTCGGTATTGTGTTCAATATTTTACAGTTTCTGCACAATGGTTGAAGAAGACTTTGCGATAGAAGACTATTGCCGCACTCTTTGTGTTGAGCTTCAAGAGAATTAAGACTGCTACTTGAATTCTTATCCACAATGACACAAGTCGTGAGGTTGCTGCTATTCGGTGTTACGCTGCGCCGTGCGAAAATAATCCCAATGCACAGACATGCAAACGTGTATTCTTTCAACCCGGCGCTTAGCGCGGCGCAGGATACGGGCTAGAAGCCGCGCAGCGCCGGTCCGTTGGGGTCGCTAAGGAGAAGGTTGACGTCGGCGCGCCGAGCTTCAGTCAGTAGCTCCCGACGGGTCGCTGCTTGAAATACCATCCGATGCAGCTCCAACGTCTCTGGCTCGTGGCCCGGCGCGAGGTCCACCAGGGAGCGAAGCGCGCCCGAGATCCGACGAGCGTGTTGGTCGTCCAGCGATGTGTTGGCCAGCCCGATGAAGCGCATTTGACGCCCACCGTCGCGCATGGAACCGATCAATCGCACAACGGCGTCAATGGCATCATGGAAAACCCCGATGGGAACAGACTGGCAAAATCTAAAAATGTCAGTTGTTGCGGGTTTCCTACACAGCGGGCGCCGGGAGCAAACCTGGAATTCCAAGGACGTAACACTGTGGTTACGGGCTACAGTATCCACCAAGCTCACGATCTTATGTTCCAGGTCGGGAAGCTCGTCGTCCGGGCAAATGATTTGGACACTCTCCGCTCCCGTCTCGGCTCGTAGTTCTTGGATGTCGAACGGGCAGTTCTTCGTCTTCGACGACTCTTCGTCTTCCTTTTGCGTTGCGTCGGCGGTGAGGTGATGCTTGGTGCTGGACGCTTTCCTGTGCCGGTTGGTTCCGCGCCGAGACCAGTCTCGAGAATAGCAGTCAAGTCCTTGCTTCGCTTGAACGCCTGGGCAAAACACCAGTCGTACCGCTCCTGGGTCCCTGGCACGAAACGCCATGGAATGTCTTCGCTCAACCCCCAGAACTCGAGAATCGAGGAGACAAACATTTCTGCCAAAGGCATGACAGATACAGCCGGTCAGTATTTTAAGAAATCAAGAGCAGCATGCAAGTTGCACAATTC
>RGDT01000532.1 GCA_009918525.1 Planctomycetia bacterium | reverse complement strand
CCGATGCCAATGTGCGCAGTGTGCTCGAACAACGCATCAAATCCCTGGGCAAGCCCAATGCGGCCGCCGATATCGCTTCGGTCGCCCTGGGCTTGGCCCAATATAAACCTTGAGACATCATGCTTGGCAAAAACATACACCTCCAGGACATCCGCTGCGTCTATTTCGTCGGTATCGGCGGCATAGGGATGAGCGCTATCGCGCGCTACTTCCTCGGAAGGGGCGTGGAGGTCCATGGATACGACAAAACGGAAACCCCCCTCACACGGACACTAGAATCGGAAGGGATGCGCATTCACTACGAAGAACGCGTATCCCTTATCCCACCCGCAGTGGACCTGGTCATCTATACCCCCGCCATACCGTCAAACCATGCAGAATTGGAGCACTTCCGTGCCGTGGGTACGCCGTTGAAGAAACGGGCGGAGGTATTGGGCATCATCAGCCGGGGTATGAAAACAATCGCTATTGCGGGTACGCACGGGAAAACGACCACTTCGTCCATCACGACGCATCTCCTGCGTTCGGGGGGGATTGATTGTACGGCGTTCCTCGGCGGTATCGCCCGAAACCTGGAATCGAATTTTGCAGAAGGAAAAAGCGACTGGGTAGTCGTGGAAGCTGATGAATTTGACCGCTCTTTCCTGCACCTACACCCGGATATCGCGGCCATCCTGTCTATGGACCCCGACCACCTCGACATCTACGGAGACCATGAGACCCTGCTGGAAACCGGGTTCAAAGCCTTTGCGAAAAACCTGAAACCAGGGGGGCAACTCTGGGTACAGGAAAAACTGAGCGGCTATTTTACCGATATGCCGGCCGTGCAGACCTTCGGGGTGGAAAGGGGCAATGCCCAAAGCAGGAATATCCGCGTGGACTCGGGTTGCTTTGTATTCGACTACACGAGTGCCCAAGTGGATATACCCGGGCTGGCTTTTCCGCTCCCGGGGCGCCACAACGTCGAAAACGCCACGGTCGCGATCAGCATTGCCCTCAGCCTCGGGGTGCATCCCGAGGCCATCCGGGAAGGGCTGCGCACGTTCCGCGGGGTGAAGCGGCGTTTTGAACTGGTGTATAAGAGCGCGCATACCGCGTTTTTCGACGACTACGCCCATCACCCGACGGAATTAGAGGCCG
>RGDT01000531.1 GCA_009918525.1 Planctomycetia bacterium | reverse complement strand
CGCCGATTGTATGATAAGGCTGCGCACGGAAGGCTCCAGATCTTTTAACTTGTCGAATGAGAGCGCGACACGCTTTTTTTGTTCATACACGTACAACCATATGAAATTGCAAGAACGCAAGTCCGTGCGACCATCGCAGTCAGTGCTGCCACAACATGTGCAGTGGTCGGCTATTCCGGCGGCGTTCGAAATGTAGTCCAGCTGGGCGTTGTAGTCGTCCATATGAGCATCGATGGCGCCTGAGGAACCGGTAGTGGTTGCACGGGCCTCATACCGTGTGTCTCGCGATGGTCGACTTCTGATCTTGTCGGCGGGAGGTTGCTGCAAGTTGAGCTGGTGCTGTTGCTGCGCGTACAGTGTCTCGTCATTCCTTCCAAGCTCTTCGACGTATTCGATGGCGATTGCATATCGGCCGCGCTTGTCATTGGGGTTGGCCTGAATTGTTGCTTGGACGTATTTCTCCACTTCGACAGAGAGCAGCGGGCGTTTATTGGTGACGCTAACTGGGATAGTGTCAATTAATTTGTACAGCTGCGCCGTTCGATAGTCGTCGTTGACATGTGAGCTTTTGATTAAACCGTCCAGTTTGTTGCTGAGTAGCGACAAAATGTTTTGGTAGTCACACAGCAAGTGTTGATCCGCCATGGGGAACCGTAACTGGTCGATCTCAGTGATGAGAGCGTTCTCAGTCGTCGAGGGATCGTCGCGGAAAGTATGGACAAACCAGTTGATGAGGTGGACCAGTGTGCCGACTGTATTTGGTGAGGTGGATTGGAACAGCCGGGGTTGTTCGCGTTGTGCTCGCGTGACAATGGCATGTAGGCTGAGATCGTAGCTCGCCGTGTCAGTGAGGTGAGCAGTCGCTTTGCTGTAAGGAACGTCCAGACGGCGCATGTGGTTAAACATGTTGTTGATGTATTCGACGCAGTTTTCACTGCGTTTATACACTCTGGGATAGAACGAGGTACTGCTGAGGGAGATGTACGGGTTCAGTGATATGACTTGTGCGGGGATGCGGAGCATCTTGCGGATGCACTCTGGCGGCGCGCCACTCACACCGTGCTCGGAATATAACGCAGTCCAATATTGGAGTGTATCATCAAAAGCTGGCGCTGTAGCCGGAGCTGGAACCGTCGGAGG
>RGDT01000054.1 GCA_009918525.1 Planctomycetia bacterium | reverse complement strand
AGGCGTGGATGATGCTATTCTGCCGATCCTCGCGAAACAGGCCCGACCGGACGACCGCGATAAGCTCGCGACCGGCCTGAACTCGCCTCGCTTGGACCTCGTGCGTGCGGCCCTTGCCGGGCTGGAGCGTTTACCACCCGACCGTTCCGAAACGCTAGCTCTGCTGCGCTCGCTTCGCCAGCTTCCGCCCGGACGCGATTACGACGAACTACGCTCGCGACTGACCATCCGGGTCGAACGTGCCTCCGACCACAAAGAAGCAAACCTCGATGCCTGGTTTGCCTGGGCGCGTAAAACCTATCCCGATCGGGCCGCGTCTTTGGCCGATCTCGACGGCGTTGATGTGGCGGCCTGGAGTCGGCGTTTCGAGGCGATCGACTGGAACAAAGGCGATGCCAAACGCGGCGAGGCGGTCTTCGCTCGTGCCGCCTGTTCAGCCTGTCACAGTGGCGCCGCCGCGCTCGGTCCCGACCTGGCGGGCGTCACCAAACGCTTCTCGCGGCGCGACTTGTTGACGGCCATCGTCCAACCGAGTAAAGACGTGTCGGAACGCTATCGTACGACGCGGGTGACGACCGACAAGGGGGTCGTCCATCAAGGCGTTATCGTCTATGAGGCCGTGGACGGTTTGATCCTTCAGACGGGGCCGGGCCAGACGGTTCGCGTGCCGGGGACACCTACGAAAAGTCTTTCGCCTTTGTCGCTTATGCCCGCAGGGTTACTCGACCGCCTCAACGATTCTGATATTGCCGATTTGTTGGCCCATCTCGCGACGCGATAGCGAGCGTCATCCGGGTGGGTTTTCGTTGTAGTCCGCCATCGCTCGGCGAATCACCCCATCCGGCAGCCATCGTGTCAACTCCATCAACCATCGCATCGGCCGCGGGAAGTCGAACACCGCCGGTTTGTACCGTAACGCCCGCACGATCCGCCGCGCCGCCTCGTCCGCTTTGAGCAGAAACGGCATCTTGAAGTTGTTTCGCGCGGTCATGGGCGTGACCACGAATCCAGGGCAGACCGTCGTGACGTGTATGCCGCGTGGTCGTAGCTGGATGCGAAAACCTTCCATGAGGTTATTTACGGCCGCTTTGCTGGAGGTGTAGCCCGATTCGCCGGGCAGTCCCTTGTAGGAACCCAGGCTCGACACCGCGACCAGATGACCGCGCCCTCGCTCTAACATGCCCGGCAAGACGGCCTCGATTGAGTAAAGCACGCCGAAGACGTTGACCTTGTACATGGTTTCAAGCGTTTCCACGTTCATCGTCGGTTCGACGAAGGTCGGCGATCCGAAGCCCGCGTTGGCGATCAACAAGTCAACCGGGCCGAGACGCTCTTGGAGGTTCCGTAACGCCGATACCGTCGCGACACGCTCCGTAACGTCGGCAATCGCCGTTTCCGCTATGCCTCCTGCGGTACGAATCTCAGCGGCAATTCTGTCGAGCAGATCGCCACGACGTGCAACGAGTCCCACCTTGGTTCCGGGGCGTGCTAGTTCTTTGGCCAACTCCCAGCCGATGCCGCTCGATGCACCCGTCACGAGTGCTACGTTCCATGTCTTCGCCATGATTGCTCCCTCTGTTGCGTTTTGCCACTATCCGATGATCATGGAGACACGACAAGGCGACTTTGACCAAGGGACGTGTCATATTAGATAATGCACCGACCGTCCCAAGTGGGCGAGGGGGGCGTGTTAACGCCCCGGTTAGACAATCAGCACGTGTCAACACCCCGATTTGAGGGACGAACCGTTATGACTCGCAACATCGTCATGATGCTGTCTGCCATGGTCGTTGCGGGAGTTTCCCGCTCGGACGTTGCGACTGGCCCGTCGCCTGACGCGTATCATGTCGTTATACGCTACTCCATCGACGCCTTGCGTACCGAGCGTGTCAGACAATTTGATGAAATGTCCAAGCTATTCGCCAAGGCTGGCTTCCGCCGTGACGATGAACCGCCGGAGAACGAGGCGATCGACCGTCGCTTCACCCGGATGATGGGAACCATTCCGGCGAAGGGCGTGCCGCTCGTCACCACCCAACGACACGTCCGCTGCGTGTTGCTATGGCCCAAGGACAGCAAACTGCCCGATGGGGATGGTCGCGTTCGGGTCGAACTTTATCTCGCGAACGGTTTTACGCCCGAAACACAAAGGCTCATCGCCCGGCAGACGGCCTTAGCCCTCGGGAAGGCCGGGTTCGTTGAAGCGTTCGGATACGATGCCGAAGCAGGTTCAAAGCTCGTCGGGAGTATGCCCGCGTCGAAACTCGAACTGGCTTTGGAAGACCCACGTGCGATACCCGAAGCGGGAGGGATCCCCGGACCTTTTCGTAACCTCCAGACGATTCGAGCGATCATAGCTCGTCCTGATTGGCCGGTGCCGACGTCTCGTCCTTCCGTTCCTGCGGTCCCGCCCGAAGAGGAAAAATATTCGCCCGATCTCGCGGCTGCTATCAAGGCCGGTCGTGCCGACGCGCCTGGACGATTAGAGGTCCTGTTGGCTTACACACCCGCAGATACTGATCGCACCTGGCTCGACATCGTGCGTCAAGGTGGGGCTAGCGTTGAGGGACGAATCGGCCCGCTCGTGAGTCTCGCGGCCGTGCCCAAAATAGCTGCGCCGGAGCTGGCCAAACAGCCGAGCGTGCTGGCGATTCGGCTTCCAAGATCAGCCCGACGCGCTCCGTCTGTGAAATCCAATCCTCCTACTGACTGGTCGCCGCTTCGTCGTTCTGGAGTCGCTCAGTTGCACACCATGGCCCGGCGAGGCGCAGGCACACGCATT
This sequence comes from Planctomycetia bacterium, assembly GCA_009918525.1. Lineage (GTDB taxonomy): Bacteria > Planctomycetota > Planctomycetia > Gemmatales > Gemmataceae > RGDT01. The sequence continues at coordinate 14,558 of RGDT01000054.1, read as the reverse complement.
GCCGTTCTTGCGGATGACTTTACCGGCTGGGACCTACTGCCCGGCGTCAAAGAAAAACGCGTTCGTCATATCGACCTTAGCTCGTTGCGTCACCCGCAACTTGACCCAAACCCGCCGGGCAAGGGCGACGGTGCTCGCTACGCCCGCAGTGTGATCGAAGTTGCCCCCGAAGCGGAGGTGATCCTGCTGCGAGTTCCCCCGGACGCCCCGTACATGGTCCAAAATATCGCCCGCATCATTAACGGCGAGCCGGCCCGTTTTTATTTGCTCGATGAACGTCTCCGAGAACTGTTGGCTGCTCGCGACCGAGTGAGCGACCTACGTGACAACGCAGCTCGTCTGCGGGCTATCTATCTCGACGACCCGCGTGAGGATGAAGAGGGCTTGAAACGTCGCAAAGCTTTCGACGATGCCGAAGCGGCTTTCAAGAAGTTGGAAGCGGAGGTCCGACAACGATCGACTCGCTGGTTCGATCTCGACCGCGACTTACGATCGCTCAAGGGCGTCCGCGTTGTCGCTAGCACTCTGGTCTGGGCCGACGGTTTCCCGGTAGACGGTTCCAGCGCCCTGAGCCGCTACTTTGACGATCAGCCGTTCAAGTCGGCGTTGTGGTTTCAGGCGGCAGGCGACACGCGCGGCCAATCGTGGAGCGGTTTGTTCCGTGATGAGGACGGCAACGGCCTGATGGAGATTCATTCCCCGGGCAAACGACTACCCAAAGGGGTGTGGACCCCGGAAATTGCTTGGCTGTCATGGCAAGGTAAAGATGGCAAGTCGAATGCGAGCATCGATAGCGGGGTGTTGCGTGTGGTGTTACAGTGGAAGGAACCCCACGATCCTCTCCCGATTCGGGTCGGTGAAGATCCTTACCGTTTGCCTTTAGCACGGATGCGGACGATCGTGGTTCGCCAGTTCGACCCCAATGGCGCGAAACGTCCGGAGGATGATCTGGAAGTAATCGGCCAATCGGCAGGCAATCCGATCCGTCTGGAACAGACGGCGACGTCGGCGACCTATGAAATCGTGTTGGATGTGAAATTGCCCGGTCCCGGTCGATATGGCGTAATGATCGAGGGCGCGATACCGCCCTATGATTCACCACCAGGCGAAGCGATGACACCGGCCTCACGGCGTAGCCTGGAGATTCGCCCGCGATTGTTTATTGATGCACCGGGAGCAGAGAGCCGACCGATATTTGCCGATTTGCCTAGTGACACGGCGGCATTTGGGATGCCGGCTGACGCTCGACAAGTTCTCACCGTTGGAGCGGCTGACGCCAACGGCGATGCTCGTACCGATGGCGATCAGGGTTCACCCTACGGTGCGAGCCTGGTCAGGCGGCCGGACCTGCTGGCCTATGGTCTTCATGGCAGTGGAGATGCGGCTTGCTTCGCGGCGGGGATGGCAGCGACGTCGGCCAATGCGAAGGGGTCGTTCGCGTCGTTCGTCGAGGCGGTGCGAAGCCGTCCGGGTGGGTTGGTCGTAATCCCGCCCTCCAAATAAACGCTATCAAAGCCGACGAGCGGGGCGTGTCAACGCCCCGGTTCTTACCACCGCTGACGTTTCCGGCTCGATGAGATCACACCAAGTCTTGCTTTCGTTTTCATCTATTCTACATTAGCCAACATACTCTCATACCGGCCCCAGGACTCTCCATCCATGCTCTGGGCGATGCACCAACAGCTTCTGGATCCGTTACAGAACACCGGCGTTCCGTTTTCCGGGATAATATCGACGCTGATCGCGGCCTTACCCGTGATTGCCTTGTTCGTCTTACTGGTGCCCCTGCGTGTCTCCGCGCCGTTGGCCGGGGCCGGGGCGACGCTCGTGGCGTTGGTTTTTGCAGTCTTTACTTATGGAATGCCTGTGCATCAGGCGTTTTTTGCCTTCTTTCATGGAGCGGCGTTTGGCCTGCTACCGGTCGGATGGACCATTTTCTGGGCGATGATGCTCTACAACATCACCGTCGAAACGGGAAAATTTGACATCGTCCGTCGTTCCGTTGCCAGTCTCTCAGCCGACGCTCGCATTCAGGCCATCCTCATTGCCTTTGCCTTCGGGGCGTTTCTCGAAGGGGCCGCTGGGGGCGGTACTCCGGTTGCCATTTGTGGCGCGATCATGGTCGGCCTCGGCTTCAACCCCTTTCAGGCGGCGGTGTTGTGTTTGATCGCGAACACGTCACCCGTGGCATATGGAGGGCTGGGTACTCCACTGATCACCCTCACTGCCGCCACCGGACTCGACACAGGCAAACTCTCGGTAATGGCCGGGCATCAGCTTCCTTTTTTGTCGCTGATTGTTCCGCTGTACATGGTGCGGTGCATGTGCGATACCAAGAAAACCTTGGAAGTGTGGCCTGCACTGCTCGTCGCAGGGGGATCGTTTGCACTCTTCCAGTACGTCTTCGCGACCTGTCACACTTGGTTTCCCGGTGTCGTGTTGTGGCCGATGACCGACATTGGCGGAGGCATCTTCTCGCTCGTGGTGACGGCAATATTCTTGCAAGTGTGGCAACCTTCAACACTGATGCGATTTGACAAGCCGACACACGCAACCACAGAGTCCCGCCCGGCCGCCGAAGGACATGCTCCGGCCGGACACGAAGCCGAGGCCGAGTTGGCTCTTTCGCTACTCGGACCTCAAAGCAAACCCGATGAGACGCCGCTGACCACCAGCCGTGTCGCCATGGCGTGGCTCCCGTTTGTGTTGATGAGTATTTTTTTGATGCTCACCGGCTTCGTAAGGCAGCGTGAGCCGGGATCGCTCTCCGGAAAGCACGTCACCATCGGCAGCATTCAAACGAACTATCTCATCCCCGTTCCGTGGTTGCACGAACAGGTCGAACGCGATCCGTTTCTCAACACCAAGAAGGAACGCGAAAAAGCGATCTTCAACTTTGCCTGGCTCACCGCTCCGGGGACAGCGGTGATGTTTGCGTCGTTCCTGTCGATGGCTGTCCTCCGCATGAACCTTGGCCAGATTGCGGCAGTATTCAAGCGGACGGGCGCTCAAATGTCGATCCCCATTCCGACGATTGCTTTCATGCTCGGCCTAAGTTACGTGACCAAATACGCGGGAATGGATGCGACGTTGGGACTGGCTTTCTCTTATACGGGGGTGCTTTATCCTTTCTTTGCTCCGATGCTCGGCTGGCTTGGTGTCTTCCTCACCGGCACCGACGCGGGCAGCAACGCCTTGTTCGGATCGCTCCAACAGATTACCGCCGACCAGTTACACAGCAAGGGAACCTTTCCGTTGTTGAATCAGGAACAGGCTCAGGTATTAATTTGTACCTCGAACTCGACCGGTGGCGTGATGGGCAAAATGATCGACGCCCAAAGTATCGTCGTCGCGACGGCTGCCACACACCAATTAGGCAAAGAAGCCGACATCTTCAAGGCCGTCTTGTGGCATAGTGTGGCGTTGGCGTGCGTGGTGGGGCTGATTACCGTCTTGCAAGCCTATGTCGCTGGGTTCTCATGGCTGGTGCCGAAATGAGCGTTTTCGACCAGTTTCGCCTGACGGGGCGACGTGCTTTAATCACGGGAGGATCACGCGGTCTAGGTCGGGCTATGGCTCAGGCTCTTGCCGAAGCCGGTGCCGACCTCGTGCTGATCGGCCGCACAACTGAGAGTCTTGAGCGAGCCAAGGCCGAACTGGAAACGCTTAGCTGCCATGTCGAAGTAGTCACGGCGGACGTGAGCGAGCCGGAGACGGCCTCACTTGTCTGTTCCGAAGTGCTGAAACGCGGAAACATCGACATCCTGATCAACAATGTTGGTGGTCGCCGTGAGGACATACCGACAGCGGAGATGCCGTTGGACGCCTGGCGGCGTTATCTCGATCTGAATCTAACCAGTGCCGTCGCCTGCACGACTGCGGTCGTGGGACCGATGCTAGAACGCGGCTGGGGTCGTGTGGTGAACATTGCGTCGATTGCCGGGCCACTGATTGCGTTCAAAGGGATTCAGGGGCGACATTATGAGACGGCGAAAGCGGCGTTGGCGGGATACACGCGAGCGGCGGCGGCAGACTGGGCAGCACGAGGGGTAACGGTCAATGCCGTGTGCCCCGGTGTGTTTTTTACGGAAGCTAATCGCCGTTGGGCGTCGGAGCGTCTTGGTTGGCGCGAGGCGGTCGAATCCAATATCCCAGCACGACGAATGGGCGAAGCAGCCGAGATTGCTCCGCTTGTGCTCTATCTGTGTAGCCCGGCCTCGGCCTACATGACCGGCGCGATGCTGGTCATCGACGGCGGCTATACCCTCTGGTGAGCATCAATCGAGCTTGATCGTCTCGACTTTTTTGCCATTCTCGACGAACTCGACCGACTTAGCCGCACCTTTGGGGAGGACGACAACCAAAGGTGTCGCGAATTGAGCTGTGGACGGGGCACCGACCGGCGCGCTCTTGAATGTCAGGGTCAATACGCCGGCCTTTTCCTCTGATAGGACGCCTTCGTAGGTGTAGGTGGTCGGGCCACGCCGTATCACACTCAGAACCAACGACTTGGCAAAGGCGTCCGCGGGGACGGCTACGGGGCGACGACCGCCGACGGGCGGAACAAGCTTGAGAACGGCGTCGAACTTTTTCGCATCGCGAAAGACGAGGTACGACGCATCACCCTTAAGCCCGCTACGATTGGACTCGAAATAAGGGCCGTAGGTTGGAACATTTTCTTGAGCCAAGACAAACGGCACGACGAGGAGCAGGCAAAGGATCGGTCGAAGGATGGGCACGGTTAAGTCTCCAGATGGCAACGGGAAATAGATAGTTGTTATAGCAAGATGCCAAGCAATGTCAGAGTCCGAAAAGTAAATGAAGGCTCGGTGTTTTTGCATACTGCCTCGGTCGCGGAGGTTCACGGCTCTGTTTTTCCTTCGCGACTTCGTCTTGTTCTTTGTGCCCGGTTGGGGTAACAATTCGCCTTCACAATACCGTATCCGTCGAGCGGAGGGCGGGATGGTCAGGTCGTCGATCGTGGTAGCCTTGACATGCTTTGCCGCGCTGGGGCTGTATGGTTTTTACCGCACCAGTTGGGAGCACACCAAACGTCTGCGAGTCGTCGAGCCGGGGCGGTTCTATCGCTCTGGTCAGATGACCGTGGAAGGATTTGCCGAAACCATTGAGCGGTTGAAGATTCGGACGGTCATCAACGTGCAGGACGATTTCCCCGATCCCCTGTTGGTCAAAGGACCGATGGGCGGACGCGAAGCGGAAAGCGCGATGTGCGCCCGACTAGGGGTTCGCTATGTGGCGTTGGCCCCCGATCTTCAGCCACGACGTACCCCCGGCGGACCGCGTCCCACGGTTATTGACGAATTCTTGGCCGTCTTGGACCGCGAAGAGACGTATCCCGCGTTGATCCACTGTAAAGCCGGACTACATCGCACAGGCGTTTTGTGTGCCGTGTACCGAATGGAGTATCAGGGCTGGACGACCGGAGCAGCATTCCGCGAGTTGCGTGCCCACGGGTTCGGCGACCGGGCTTGCACCATCGCCAACGACTATGTTCGCCAGTACGTTCTCGATTACCGCCCCCGCGCCGGACGCGATGGGCTGGCCCTGCGACCCACGCGCTGATAACCGGAGTCGGGCGGTATGTTCAAGCAGATTGATTGGATGCTCCTGTTGGCCTACTTCAAGGCTTATTTTATCTTCCTCGTCAGCCTGCTGACGCTATACATCATTATTGATCTGTTTACCCATCTTGATGATTTTATCACGCTCAACTCGCGTGGTTTACCCGCGGTTGTCAAACGTATTGGGTTGTACTACGGCTATCGCCTGCCGCAATTATTCGATCGTTTGTGCGAGGCGATTGCTCTACTAGCGGCCATGTTCACTGTTGTCATGATGCAGGCACACAATGAACATTTGCCGTTGTTGTCGGCGGGGGTTCCGACAAGGCGGATTATTGCTCCCGTGTTGGGCAGCGCGTGCGTTATGTTATTGCTCGCGGTACTCAATCAGGAAGTGATCATTCCTAAAATCGCCGAGAAATTGTCACTCGAACGCAATGACCCCGACGGCATCCGCGAGGTTACCGTTCGCGGAGCGTACGAACCGAACCTCATCCACATCGAAGGCGATCGGGCCGCACGCAACACGCGTTTGGTGCGTTCCTTCCGCGTGCTCATTCCTGAAAATATTGGTGGTAACCTTTTGCATATCACCGCCCAAACTGCAAAATATGTCCCCGGTGATGAACCGCAACACGGCCGTTGGGAAATGTTCGGTTGTCACCCGCGCGATCTCGATCCGATTGCTGGCATTCTTGATGTCAACGATGGTGGTCGTTATGTGTTGCACACCAGGCAAGTCGATTTCGACGCGCTGACGCGCGATCCGCGTTGGTACAACCTTGCTTCTACTCAGCGTATCTATCGCGAATTGCAACGTCCCGATTCGAACCGGCTGGCGGCCCTGGCTGTGTTGTTCCATTCGCGCCTGACACGGCCCTTGCTTGGCGCGGTACTGATTTTCATGGGACTATCCATGATTTTGCGCGATCAGACGCGAAACATCATCATCAGCAGCGGTCAGTGTATTGTCTTGTGCGGTGCGTTCTTCGCGACGGTTCACGTTTGCAAGATGCTCGGCGACAATGAAATCCTGACGCCGACGCTGTCGGCATGGTTGCCGATTCTGTTGTTCGCTCCGTTCGCAGTGGTTCAGTTCGACGCCATCCAGACGTAGCACGGTCGTCAGGCGGGCTGATAGACTACAGTCTAACCCCGCTTGGAGCCGACCCGATGCCAATACCGACAATCGAGCCGCTCACCGACTTCAGCCGCGAGCCATCCCGAAGGGCGATGCGTGCCGCTCTCGACGCTGTTCGCACTCAGCTAGGCCGTGACTATCCCGCTATTCTCGATCATCGCCCCCAGTCTGCGCCCGCTTGGTTGGCTTCCATCAATCCCGCAAAGAAAACCGAGGTGATCGGCCGATGTGCCCGGTCGTCTGTCGAACAGGCTGAACACGCGATTGCGTCCGCAAAGAAGGCGTTTGACCCCTGGCGAGAAACAACTACCGAGCAGCGTGCTGAGTTACTCCTCAAAACGGCGGCGATTTTGCGGCGGCGACGCTTCGAGCTGGCCTCTTGGCAGGTTTTGGAGTGCGGCAAGCAGTGGCGAGAAGCCGACGCTGACCTGGCTGAAGGGATCGATTTCTGCGAGTTCTACGCTCACGAGATGCAACGCCTTGCCTTACCCAGGCGGCGTAATGTGCCAGGTGAAGAGAATAGCTACTTTTATGAGCCGCGTGGCGTGTGCGTGGTCATTGCTCCGTGGAATTTTCCGCTAGCCATCTTGTGCGGGATGACGGTCGCCGCTCTTGTGACCGGTAACACCGTCATCATGAAGCCCGCAGAGCAATCGTCGGTTGTGGCGGCCAAGTTGATGGATGTGTTCATCGAAGCTGGTTTTCCCGCTGGGGTCGTGTCCTATCTTCCGGGCGTCGGCGAGGAGATCGGTCCGCGGCTCGTGGAACATCCTGACGTGGCCCTTATCGCCTTTACCGGCTCTTTGAATGTCGGACTACTCATCAACCGTCAAGCGGCCCTGACACCGCGGGGACAATGGCACGTCAAACGAGTTATCGCCGAGATGGGCGGAAAAAACGCCATCATCATCGACGACGACGCCGACCTGGACGAAGCTATTGACGGCGTCGTCGAGTCGGCGTTCGGCTATCAGGGGCAAAAGTGTAGCGCGTGTAGTCGTGTACTGATTCCTGAGAACCGCTACGATGCCTTCGTTGAGCGTTTGGTGGAGGCGACTCGTAGCCGATCGATCGGTCCGGCGGAAGATCCGGCGTTTTATCTTGGCGCGGTGATTGACGAGGAAGCCTATCGGCGTCTTTTGGGCGTCATCGAACGCGGTAAGAAAGAAGCTCGCACAGCCTATGCTGGGGACGTTGGCGGATTGTCGGCGGAGGGGTACTTCATCGCCCCGCACGTGTTCGCCGACGTGGACCCGGCATCGTTTATGGCCCAGGAAGAATTTTTTGGCCCGATCCTGGCAGCGATTCGTTACCGCGATCTGAGCCATGCCTTGGAAATTGCCAATGGAGTGCCTTACGCTTTGACGGGTGGGTTGTATTCGCGTTCTCCGGCGCACATCGCCCGTGTGAAGCGTGAGTTTCGTGTTGGTAACCTGTACATCAACCGCAAGATAACCGGCGCACTGGTTGATCGGCAACCGTTCGGTGGATTCAAGCTCTCGGGCATCGGCTCGCTGCGAAGGTCGATCATGGCCGTCGAGGCTTCGCGCCGGACGCGACTTGACCTACCTTTGAGGATTCTGCCGATGAAGCGTATTCGTGACCTACTCGTTATCGCTCTGCTGCTGACCGGCCTGGTACATGCTCAGGCTCCAGAAGTGGCCAAGGCCCACGACGGAGTCGTGTACTCTATTGCGTTTGCCCCGGATGGCAAAACACTTGCTAGCGGTGGCTTCGATAACCTGGTGAAAATCTGGGAATGGCCCTCGCTGAAGGAATTAAAGAAACTGCCCGGCCATACCAGCAATGTCTACTGCGTCGCATACAACAACGACGGCACTATTCTCGCCTCGTCCAGCCAGGACAAGACGATCCGTCTTTGGAATCCGGCGGACGGGAAGTTTCTCCGCGAACTCAAAGGCCATACCGACGTTGTAGACAGCGTCGCTTTCTCGCCGGATGGCAAGGTGCTGGCGAGCGGCAGCGCGGATAAGAGCGTCCGTCTGTGGAATCCGGCGGACGGCAAGGAATTAAAGACTTTGGGCAGCCATACCAAGGGCGTTTACATGGTGTCTTTCTCGTCGGATGGGAAGCTCTTGGCCTCAGCGGGAGCGGATAATCTTGTCAAGGTGTTCGACGTGGCGAGTCAGAAGGAACTCAAGCAGCTGAAGGGACACACCGACGCAGTCACGGGCGTAGCATGGCTTCCGGGCAATAACAAGTCGCTGGTCACCATCTCCCATGACCGCAGCGTTCGCGTCTGGGATGTTGACGCGGGTAAGGAAACCAAGCAACTCGGCGAAGTAGACGCCAAGACCAAAGCTATCGCCCCCACCGAAGATGACCCCTACGGCATCGCCTTCACCAAGGACGGTAAACTCGCCACCAGCGGCTACGCCGGGTTTCTCAAAATCTGGGATTTATCTTCCGGCAAGGCTGCGATGACGAAGAAGTTGAAGACCTACGGGGCATATTGTGTGACCTTCTCGCCCGATGGTAAATTCTTAGTTACGGGACACGATAAGAACGCGATCTTAATCACGCCCAGTGGTAAATGACCCGAATAAAGCTGACTTTTCTATAAAGAATATTTTGCCGCCGCCTACGGAAGTCTTTTTAGGTCAACCATGTACAACGACTTGCGTGGGCGGCTTTCGTGTTGGGCCTAACAAGAAAGCCAATCAAACCTAGATAGTTGATTTTTGTTAACTCAACGCTTATTCATCCCTGTCAATCGAATGGAGGCATCAGGTCGAGGCGGCTCGGAGAGCATCGGCGGCGGCTGCGGAATCGGTACACTTTCGCCCGCTGTCGGCACGGCCACCCGATTACTCCAAACCGACGGCTTTTTGCTCGTCAATAGTGGATCAGCAATAGGCTTTTCCTTTATCGCCCCGGCCGATTGGAAGGATTTGCATCCTCCCAGCCCAAGAACAACGACCAGCAACATCATGTGTCGCATCGTGTACCCCCGCTGTCTTGTCCCTACATCTGAGACAAGCATACCCGTCTAACAGTCTGTCGGACGGCTAGAGGCGTTTCTTGATCCGATTCAGCGAGACTCGAGCGCGATGGAATTGGTGAGAGCGAAAAAATCAGGTGGCACGGCGCAAACGTCCCAATTCAACCGGATCACGTAACAGTTTTGCCGGTGCCACTCCTTCGACGAATCCCGCTCGAAGGAACGAATCGTTTGCTGTGTTTTCCAGCAACCGTCGCACCAGATAGGCCATGCCAGGCAATAGTTCGCCGTAAGGTGTATACACCCGAACCCGCTGACCCATGCCGACCAAAACATCCTTGATCGGATCGGCCATCCCGTAGAGCATCTGGATTTCGATAGACCCTGGCGGCAATTCCCAGGCCAGGGCCATCGCATGGCTCAGGCTGCGGATATTGTGACTGGCAAACGCCGGACGCAGCCAGCGGCGATGCTCGATAAGAAACGCCGTTAGACGCTCATAGGCGGCGTCGCTTTGCCATTTCTCCGCCCAGACGGGGACAGGCCAGCCGGATTGCCGGGCCATCACGGATTCATAATCCCAATATGCCCCCTTGACCAATCGCACCCATACGGGTGTGCCTCGCTTTTTGGCCCACTCAGCCAAATTGGGTATGTCGTTTTCGGTATCACGCAAGTAGGCTTGGATAGCGATTCCGACATCTGACCAATCGCGAAACTCCGGCTCGGTCAGCACCTCGCGGAAAATCTGGAGTGTCGTGTCTTTGTAGGCATATTGCTCCATGTCGAAATTCACGAACGCCCGGTTCTCTCGTGCCGCTCGGAGGATCGGCCTCAGCCTGGAGCGAACTTCGCGGCTGGTGCCGTCCGGGTCGATGGGGTCGAACTGACTGTAGAGGGCCGATAACTTGACGGAGACGTTAACTCGGGCCAGCGGGCCAAACTCGTCGCGATCGATAATCGGTTTTTCGCGCCAGTCAGTGACCCCAGCGCTTAATCCGCGAATCAATTGAATGGTTTCGGCCTGGGCTTGCTCAGCCTCGATCTCGGTAAGGGTTGCCTCACCCAGGATATCGACGGTAAACGTCAATCCGCGTTGGCGCAGGCGTTCGACGGCCCGTATTGCCTCGGGGATGTTACTACCCGCGATGAATTTTCGTGCCAGCCGACGTGCAGAGAATCGGGTAAACCAGGCGAGCAATGCCGCCGGTGGGCCAGACGACGGCAGAAGGTACAACGCGGCTTTGATCCAAGTGGGTAGATGGTCGCGTGCCTCATGGAAATATTCGCGAAGATGGCGAACGATGTCGGCGGGACTGTCAAGTTGAGGCAGAACATCTACAAAACGGAATAGTTGTAACTTGACGGCCTCGTTGGCCATCGTCAATCCCATCAGACGGTCATCGAGCCAGTCGGAGCTGAAAGGAACGGGGCCAGACCCGACGCGGGCGAAGATTTCTTGGCCGATCCGGCGGGTGAGCGAAGGGATATCAGGCAGTGTCATAGCAGCTATCCTTTCGGGGTTGGAGCGCCGCTCATATAATGATTCTAGGTATGGGACAAGAAGGGCGAACCAAAGAAAAGGAAATTCGCCCTGCAATCTGAGTCGCAGTCTGGGGACCACGATGAGTGAGATAAAGATCGGAAAGTTCGAGATCCTCAACACACTCGGCAGCGGGGCGCACAGCAGCATCCTCCACATTCGCCGGGCGGAAGACGACCAACAATATGCGTTGAAGGTTGTCGCGGTTGGCGACCCGGAAGAGGACATGAAATACGTCGCACAGGCGGAACACGAATTCCGTGTAGCGTCGATGATCAATCATCCCAACTTGATCAAAATCTATGCTTTGGAAAAGGTCAAGAACTGGTTCTTCAAGCTCAAAAAGGTTCACATGCTTATCGAGTTCGTCAACGGCAAGACTCTCGATCAGGCACCACGTCTGAGCCTGCCGCGTTTGGTTCAGGTCTTCAAAATGGTCGCCGACGGCATGGTGCATATGCACCGCAAGGAAGTGTGCCACGGCGACTTGAAACCCAATAACGTAATGCTAAGTCGTACAGGCGAGGTGAAGATCATCGACTACGGCCTGGCACGCATCAAGAGTGAGACCGTCACTCGCGTGCGCGGTACGCCGGAATACATGGCCCCCGAACAAGTGACGCACTCGCTGATTAACGAACGTACCGATATCTACAATCTCGGCGGGATGATGTATCGACTGGTGACGTTCAAACTACCGCCCGCCATCGTCACGGACGATGACCCGACGACGCCGATGGATGGGAAAGTATGGCAGCGGATGTATAAACCGGTTTTGGATGTGATGCCGAAGTGTCCGCCGGTCCTGGCCAATCTCATCGACCGGTGTCTGAAGTACGACGCCATGAAACGGCCTGAGCGTATGAGTGAGATTCAAAGCACTTTGGATCGTCTGGCGGATGAACTGGTCACGCCGGAGAACAGTCTGGAAACTTTGGAGTGGTAAGAGCCGTGATAGGCACGAGGATAAAATTTTCGCGAACGGACTAAAGCTAGGGACGAGTCCGACGAAGTAACTAATAGAAGCCTTCGTTTTCTCTAATAGGAGGACCGTGTCGATGGCTGAATATACGGATCGCGAACATTTTATTCCGTTGCGAAAGACCGACCTCGTCGCCTTTTTGGTGAAAGATAACAAACTTACTGTGCCGGAACGCGAACCGTTCCGGCAATTTTGCCGATTGGTCGGAGCGATTTGGCACTACGAGTATCTGGAAACACTGGAGCGGTTGAAGGATCAGTTCTCGGCGTTCGACCCGGACGCCGAGACGGTCGTCGTAGAGACCCTTGACTCGTCGCGTCGCGCACAGCAGATGAACACGCTGTTCGATGAGTTTACGAAACTGATGGAGCGAGCCAACTTCCAGCGACTGACCCGCAAGGATATCGACGAGGCAACTTCCTCCGGGGCCAGCGCATTCGGCATCAACATGTATGTTGATTTTGAAGTATTCGAGCGGATGGAGCTTTATGCCCGAGGGAAGAGCGATGTCTTGCGTACGAAAAAACATCCGATTTTCTTCTGGCGAAAAACCGAACACAAGGTTCCTAGTTATCGCCGATTGGTGATGTTGCTCAAACTGCGCAAGCACCGACGCATCCCGGAAACGATCGACACGGACGATATATTCCTGAAAATGTTCAAAGATATTCCGCGTCAGGATCTGGAGATGGTCTTGCCTGGAACCTCTTTGCAGATGCCGTGGCACCAACAGTTGAAACTCGGCGGTTCTCTGATCGGAACCTTTGGCTGGGGTATCTACAGCCTTTTCACCAAACTCACGTTGGCGATCACGGCTCTGCTCACCACGGCTACGACGTTCGCTATCTCGGCGGCCGAATTCGCCCTGTTCACACCGCTAGGCATTCTACTGGGCTACGGCTATAAACAGTGGCACGGTTATCAGATTACCAAGCAACAATACGCCAAAATGTTGGTGGAAAGTTTGTATTATCAAAATCTCGATAACAATAGTGGAGTACTCACTCGTCTGCTGGACGAAGCCGAGGAACAGGAATGCCGTGAAACCATTTTGGCTTACTATTATTTATGGAAATATGCTCCGCCGGAGGGATGGGATGGGAAGCAGCTCGATGAATACATCGAGTTAGAGTTGCAGGGCAAGCTCAAGATCAAAGTCGATTTTGAGGTGGGCGATGCGTTGGAAAAGCTGGAAAAGCTTCACCTCGTGGGTAAGGTGGGGGACCGTTACCGAGCCGAACCGCTCGATCGTGCTCTGGAACGACTCGACGAGCGATGGGACAACTATTTTGCCTATCATCGTGCCTAGATGGGGCCAAGCTGTTGGTTAGGTAGGGCGTTGCGGAGCCTGCGCTGATGAGTTTAGGTGGTTGGTCCAGCAGCAGGTGAATCGTGAGCTGCATCGCGTAGTCGATGATCTATGTGGTACATTCGGTTTAGCCCCGCGACGAGTGAGGAACGCGATGACGAGCGCCCCACCGACCAAACGCTGGCGATTACTAGCCCACAATCGTGACGCCGTCGATCAACTCGCTCGCTCCTTGCGAGTCCCGCCTCTTGTTGCTCAATTGTTGCTCAATCGTGGCGTTGGGACAACCGAACACGCTCGCCGCTTCCTCGATTGTCCCTTAAGTGGGCTGTATCCGCCTTTCATGCTGCCCGGCGTCGGTGAAGCTGCTGACCGCATACTATCTGCCGTAGCCGCCGGGCGGCGTATCTGCGTCTATGGCGATTATGATGTAGACGGCGTTACCGGGTCGTCGATCTTGTTGGGATGCTTATCACGCTTAGGAGCTACGGCTGATCTACACATCCCGCATCGGCTCACTGAGGGCTATGGACTCAATCGCGACGCTTTACGACAAATTGCCGCTGTCGGTGCGTCGGTTGTGGTGACGGTGGACTGCGGTATCGCCTCACTCGAAGAGGCGCAGGAAGCACGGCGGCTCGGACTAGAACTTATCGTCACCGACCACCACGAGATGAAGGCCGAACTACCAGACGCGGCCGTTTTGGTGCATCCGCGATTGCCGGGGACGAACTACCCGTTCGGGCAGTTATGTGGGGCAGGGGTCGCACTCAAACTCGCCTGGGCGTTGGCTCAAAAAAAATGCGGCGGCGAAAAGGTCAACGACGTCTTTCGCGAGTTCTTGCTCGACGCGGTGGCGATGGCAGCGCTGGGCGTCGTGGCCGATGTCGTACCGTTGACGGACGAGAACCGCATCGTGGTTCACTATGGGTTGAACCGGATCAAAACGAAACCCCCTTTGGGGATCGACGTTCTTCGCGAGGTGGCGAAAGTCGCTCCCGACGATCTACGCGCCCAAGACATCGGCTTTCGGCTCGCA
>RGDT01000530.1 GCA_009918525.1 Planctomycetia bacterium | reverse complement strand
GTGGCAGCGTCGTCCGAACTTTGTTGTACATTTGGGCGATGTAGTGGATAACGGCCCGGACAAAAAAGAGTGGGTTCACGAACTATTCGGACCTGCGAAGGAACTACTGTCGCGTGTTCCAATGTATCCGTGCATCGGGAACCACGAAAAAAACCACGCCCACTACTATCGCTATTTCTCGCTACCGGCCCCGGAATATTACTACAGCTTCCGGTATGGGAATGCGGAATTTTTCTCGCTCGACACAAACAAGAAAGTTGGCCCCGGCACGGAACAGTTCAAATGGCTTGACGAACAACTGGGGAAGTCCGACGCGAAATGGAAATTTGTTTATCACCATCATCCAGTTTACACGTCCGACGACGACGATTACGGCAACACCTGGAAAGGTAATCCTTCCTATCAGGGCGACCGCAACGCTCGCTCTCTTGTGGAACTTTACGAAAAGCATCGCGTGGATATGGTGTTCACCGGACACGTTCATTTCTACGAACGATCGTGGCCGATCCGCGCCGGAAAGATCGACCGCGAAAAAGGCACTCTCTACCTGATCAGCGGTGGCGGTGGTGGCCGATTGGAGAACTTCGCCCCAGTGCCGACGTTCTTCAAGGCACAATGTCGAAGTGAATATCACTACTGCTATGCAACGATCCAAGGCGGTAAGTTTTCGCTGCGGGCATTCGATCATCAAGGGATGTTGTTTGACACATTCGACGTGGACAAAAAATAACCGTTCTCTTCGCCCATATTCTGTCCTTATCCCATCCTCCAAAATCCAGCATTGAATCCCAATCGCGCATCGGGTAACAGACGGATAGGAGGATGGGTATGTCCAGAGAAAACAAAGCAGGGCTGGTAGTCGCCAGTTCGTTCTTGGCCCTGATTGGGGTGATCCTGGCTGTCAAAATGCGCGAACCTACGGCCAACGATGCCGTATCAACGGTTCCGACATTGAGCATGGCAACGGCCAAATCATCGGCTTCTGAGCCTCGCCCGGCCGTACCGGACATAGTACCCGTGTCAGGGATGGCTCCCATCGAGGAAGCGAAAAAGACCAGCACGTTAGAGGTAACACCCGGCACCCCTGACTTGAAACCGATACCCGCGATTCCGGTTCCACCGGGAAGCCGGGGAACTCCC
>RGDT01000529.1 GCA_009918525.1 Planctomycetia bacterium | reverse complement strand
ACCGAGATCTTCGCTGATGAAGGTGCCGCCGGTCAGGACCGCGATATCTCCGAGCATCGCTTTGCGGCGATCCCCGAAGCCAGGTGCCTTGACGGCGCAGACATTGATCGTGCCACGAAGTTTGTTGACCACCAGGAGGGTCAATGCTTCTGCATCGACGTCTTCGGCGATGATCAACAAAGGTTGACCGGAGGTGCTAACCTTCTCGAGCAACGGGACCAGGTCCCGGATGTTGCTGATCTTCTTGTCGTACATGAACACTAGAGCATTTTCCAGTGTGCAGCTCATATCCGACGGGGTATTGATAAAGTAAGGGGAGACATAACCCTTGTCGAATTGCATCCCATCGACGTACTCGACGGTGGTTTCAGCCGTTTTGCCTTCTTCTACGGTGATCACGCCGTCTTTGCCGACGCGTTCGAGGGATTGGGCTAGCAGCGAGCCGATGGACATGTCGTTGTTTGCGGAGATCGCTCCGACGTTGGCGACTTCGTCGCGGCTGCTTACGGGCTTCGCCATTTGATGCAACTTGGCGACGGCAGCTTCGACAGCTTTGTCGATCCCGCGACGGATCGCCGAGGGATTGCTACCTGCGGCGACGTTGCGGAGCCCTTCTTTGAAGATCGCACGGGCCAAGACCGTTGCGGTGGTGGTACCATCACCGGCAAGGTCGCTGGTCTTTTGGGCGACTTCGACCACCAACTTGGCACCCATATTCTCGAATCGGTCTTCCAATTCGATCTCTTTGGCAACCGTCACACCGTCTTTGGTGACCGTCGGTCCACCAAAGCTCTTGTCGATGATCACGTTGCGTCCGGTGGGACCCATGGTGATGGCGACGGCATGCGCCAATTTTTCAACGCCCGCGAGCATCCTCGCACGAGCCTGATCGTCAAACATTAATTGCTTAGCCACGCTTCGCAGTTCCTTATTAAGAAGTTGATTTCCGAGGCCAATAGACGACTAGGCGAGTTTCGCTAGTACGTCGCTTTCGCGAAGGATTTTGTAATCGACGCCATCGACTTCGATTTCGCTTCCGCCGTATTTGCCGAAGATAACTTCGTCACCGACGGCGATGCTAAGAGTTGCTCGGACGCCACTGTCGAGCAGCTTTCCAGGTCCCACAGCGACTACCTTGCCTCGCTGTGGCTTTTCCTTGGCACTGTCTGG
>RGDT01000528.1 GCA_009918525.1 Planctomycetia bacterium | reverse complement strand
AATCGTGTGTTCCGACCAGCGCGAAAGCCGCCTCCCGCATCCGAACCTCATCGAGGCGATAACGGCAGTGGTGAGCGTAGCGACGTTGGAAAAGGTCCGGTACATTTCCGTCATGGATCACATATCGGTAGAGCTTACGTCGTGCCGAACGATTGGCATCGAACGTGTCGTCTACCGCGTCGGCCGTTCGCAGGATTACGTCTTCCGGCAGACGAGCGTTGGTGGCGCGGAGGATCACCTCTGGAGCAAGTCGGCTGTTGGTGTGGAAGTTCACCACTTGACCTAACGCATGAACTCCTGTGTCCGTACGCCCGCTGGCATTGACGCGGATGCGCTCAGCCGTGAGGTCGGCGAGTGCGGTTTCGAGCGTCTCCTGCACTGTTCTTAATCCCGGTTGCGTCTGCCAACCGTGGAAGTTAGTTCCGTCATAGCTTAGGGTTGCGCGCAGATTGGCCATTGGCTCACTCGCAGGGCATCGCCACCCGAAAACCGTAATAATCCAACTGATAATCCATGGGCCGTTGATAGCGTGACGCGCTACGGCTGTCCTCGGCCGTGTAGTACCACGAACCGCCACGGGTGATACGGTTGGTCAGGCTGATCGGACCGCGTGGATCGATCTGCGCTTCGGATGTGTATTGACGCTGATCGTCGGCACACCACTCGCGGACATTGCCGCTCATGTCATAGAGTCCCCAGGGATTGGGAAGATAGGTGCCAACCTTTTTGGTGTAGCGGCCCGATCCTGTACCCGAGCGTGAACACCAGATGGCTTTCCGCATTTCGTGGTCTTGGTTGCCGATATAAAACATGCTACGGGTGCCTCCCCGGCAAGCGTGTTCCCATTCGGCCTCAAAAGGCAAACGAACTTCGCGGCCCAGTGCCTCGCTGGCTCGATGACAGAAATGCTCGGCTCCATGAGCAGTGATCGAGTCTGCCGGACGATCTGGGCCCAGAAAGCGAAACGGCCGATCGCCCATAACGGCTGTCCACTGGGCCTGAGTGACGGGATAGATGCCGAGGTAAAAGGGACGGGTGATCGTCACTTCGTGACGCGGTCCTTCGTTGTCGTAGCGATCTTGTTCGCCATGCAGACTTCCCATCAGGAAACGGCCTGGCGGAATCAACGAGAAGGAAATACTCACTTTGTTGTTCAGTTTGCCCGTCCAC
>RGDT01000527.1 GCA_009918525.1 Planctomycetia bacterium | reverse complement strand
GTTCCGCCTTTGGCAGTGGGGCTGTATGACTGGGTTCTGGCCTTTGACCATGGTCAGAAGCGGTCGTGGCTCATTTCGACGGGGATGCCCGCTTTCGGCGATCAACGTCACCAGCGAGCCTTACAACGTCGCCAAGAGGTTCGAGCCTGGCTCAATCGTTCGCCCGTCTCGCCACGTCCGCTACGGGGGCCGACGGTTATCCCGGCAAAGAAGCATTCGCTTCGCGACGGCGTGACCAGCAGTTTCACACCCGAAGCGTTTCGCGAAGCCATCCGCTGCGGTATCGAATACGTCCATGCGGGCGACTGCTTCCAGGTCAATCTCGCCCAACGTCTGCTCGCGCCCCTAAAGGAACATCCCCTCGTCCTGTACGCTCGCTTGCGTCAGGTGAACCCGGCTCCGTTTGCAGGCTATTTTGACATCGGCCAATTTGTGGTGGCGAGCGCATCGCCGGAGCGGTTTTTGCAACTCAAAGACGGGGCAGTCAGTACGCGACCGATCAAAGGCACTCGCCCGCGCGGTTCCACTCTTGAACAAGACCTTCAACGCGCGGCGGAGCTTCTCTCCTCGCTCAAAGATCGTGCCGAAAACGTCATGATTGTCGATCTTCTACGCAATGACCTGGGCCGAGTCTGTTCGTTCGGTAGTATTCGCGTTGAGTCGTTGTGTCGGCTAGAGAGTTATCGTGCGGTGCATCATCTGGTATCCGAAGTCGTCGGGCGACTGGCTCAGGGTCGTGGAGCATTGGACTTGCTGCGGGCTGCCTTTCCCGGTGGATCGGTGACCGGAGCACCCAAAGTTCGGGCGATGGAGATCATCGCCGAACTCGAACCCGTTGCGCGTGGGCCTTACTGCGGTAGTTTGGGCTACATCGGGTTCGATGGTGCTATGGATACCAGTATTCTGATCCGTACATTCACCGCGGGGGGCGGCTGGCTCCAATTCCCGGTCGGCGGCGGCATCGTGGCTGATAGCGAGCCGAACGCCGAATATGCCGAGACATTGACCAAGGCGGAAGGACTATTTCGAGCGTTGTAATGTTGGAAATCATACTTAAACGAGTGTGATTTCGTGGTTGCTCAACCGCTCGTATCCATTCTCGGTAATCAAATAATTGTGCTCGATTCGTATACCACCGATGCCCGCGATATACAAACCCGGCTCGATGGTC
>RGDT01000526.1 GCA_009918525.1 Planctomycetia bacterium | reverse complement strand
AGTCGCTGTGCTACCAACTGCCGGCCCTCATGCTGGAAGGGACAGCCCTCGTCATCTCCCCTCTAATCGCCCTGATGAAGAACCAGGTGGATTCCATCCGGGGGTATAGCCAAAACGATGAGGTGGCGCACTTCCTCAACTCCTCGCTCACCAAGGCGCAGATGAAACAGGTCAAGCAGGACATCGCGGACAAACACACAAAACTGCTCTACGTCGCACCGGAAACCCTGACCAAAGACGAAAATATCGAGTTCTTCCGACAGGTAAACATATCTTTCGTCGCCGTGGACGAGGCCCACTGCATCTCCGAATGGGGGCACGATTTCCGCCCGGAATACCGACGCATACGCGCCATGCTGGATGCTATCCATCCCACTACGCCCATCATCGCCCTGACCGCTACCGCTACGCCCAAAGTACAATCGGATATCATCAAAAACCTGGGCCTCAAGCACGAACAAACGTTCTTCTCCTCTTTTAACCGCGAAAACCTCTACTACGAAGTCCGCCCAAAAGGCAAACCGGAACAGACGCTGAAGCAAATTGTACAAATCATCAAAAGCGTCCACCGACAGTCCGGTATTGTTTATGTCCAAAGTAGAAAAACGGCGGAAGAAATTGCTAAGTCCCTTTTGGTCAATGATATAAAAGCAGCTCCCTACCACGCGGGACTGGATGCGAAAACGCGCTCCCGCACCCAAGACGAATTCCTCATGGAATCCGTGGACGTTATCGTGGCGACCATCGCCTTCGGTATGGGCATCGACAAACCCGATGTGCGCTTTGTCATCCACTACGATATGCCCAAAAGCATCGAAAACTACTACCAGGAGACCGGCCGTGCCGGTAGGGATGGCCTCGAAGGGCGTTGTACGGCTTTCTACTCCTATAAGGATATTCTTAAACTGGAAAAATTCCTGCGCGACAAGCCCGTGGCAGAACGCGAAATGAGCGCCCAACTCATGCAGGAGGTCATGGCTTACGCCGAAACGACTGCCTGTCGCCGCCGTTTCCTGCTCCACTACTTCGGCGAAACCTACGACGAATCGAAATGCGACAACAAATGCGACAATTGCCGGCACCCTAAACAAAAGTTCGAAGCGGGCAAGGAAATCCAGCAAGCTGTCCAGGCCGTCAAAGACCTCGACGAAAACTACAACATGAAAGTACT
>RGDT01000525.1 GCA_009918525.1 Planctomycetia bacterium | reverse complement strand
AAAGTGGTCGGCAACTGGTAATTCCATCCGCCTCCTTTGCTTCCGAGTCGATCAAGATGACCGGAAGCCTTCCCGCCCGGGTGCCTTATGAATCGATCCGCTTCCCGCTCCGCTTTCACTCTCCTCGAACTGCTGGTCGTCATCTCGATCATCGCGGTCGTGGTTGGTATGGCTACGCTGTCGCTGCGGTCGATGTACGGCCCCTATAAAATCACCGCCGCTGTCGATTCCGTTCGTGCGGCCTGGGCGTTGGCTCGTTCGCGAGCCGTGGACGAAGATCGTCCTTATCGCTTCTCCATCGAACCCAACGGGCGTCATTTTCGCATTGCTCCCGATTCCGAACCCTACTGGGCGGGAGGAGCAGCGCCGGCCAATGATCCCGATGGATCAGGTATCATCAAGGTTGACTCGCTACCGCCTGGCGTGCGGTTCACGATCAACGGTGACGGCAACCAAGCTCCGCCTAGTGATGCCGACCTCCCCGACGAGAAGACACCGCCCAGCGGACAATGGGAAACCGTGTGCGTCATTCTGCCTGATGGCACCAGTCGTCAGGACGTTCGCATCGTCTTTCAGGTGCGGGGCGGTGCGCCGACTCAGCTTCAATTACGCGGCATGACCGGAGTTAGCTACGTCACCAAGGTGAAATGAGGAATAACATGCGACGCTTCCGCCGACCCGGTCTGTCGCTCCTTGAAGTTATCTTCGCGATGGCTATTTTCCTTACGTCCCTCGCGGCACTGGCTCAGCTCATCTCGATGGCGAACACGGCCGCCTATGAGGCCAAGTATCGGAGTTTGGCCGTTCAATTAGCGCGATCGAAAATGGCCGAGGTCAGGGTGGGTGCGGTGGCGTTGGATTCGGTCGGCGATAGTCCACTGCCTGATGACTCGGACTTCAACTGGGAGATGGACGTTTCGTCCGGGTCCGTCGAGGGGCTACATCAAGTGACGCTTCGCGTCTATCGAATGCGGCCCAACGGTAGCAGGATTGAGGCGTCTTTGAGTGAATTGATCATCGAGCCTACACTGGTCGGTAGTACGTTAGATGTAGCGCCAGTCATTTCCGAATCCACTCCTGATAGCTCAGGCTCGGCGTTGGGCAGCGGCAGTTCTTCAACGGGTAGTTCGTCTGGTACTGGCATGGGCGGCACAGGCTCCAGCGGCAAAACCGGTGGCACAGGCTCC
>RGDT01000524.1 GCA_009918525.1 Planctomycetia bacterium | reverse complement strand
GCATGACTTGAAAATCTGTTTGGACTGTTTCTTTCTTCGAGAGGCGATGCAAGGTGTATGACGCTTGATGCTGGAAAACGGGAACGTTGGGATGGTAATGTTTGTGAATAATATCAGGGACGCACGAAAAGACAACCGGGACCGGTAGAGTTTCAAGAGGGAATCGGCTATGTTTACCATTCTCGAAACTCTGGAAAACTTGGAGGAGTCGGTCATTAATAGAAGCGACTGGGTGTGCCTGGCAGTCGTCATCGGTAAAATTGATGTTTGTTTCGAGCCGGGCATTGTAGTTGAGGGTTGCGACAAGGTGCCAGTTCATGTAAAGATGCTGGTACTGGACAAAGAGCTGGCGACGTTGGAAATCCGCGACGGCATCCTTTTGTCGAGTTTGTAGGTCACGTCGGATGGTGTCGGCGGCAGTCGGGCGTTTGGAACGCACAAAGTCAAGAACCATATCAAGAGCGGCCTGGTCGAGAGTGGGGTATACCAAACGATGACTGGTGTAGTTGACCATGTGCACGGTAGGGGATTGAGAATAATTGAAACGGTCAGCATCGCTGACGGCGCTGCAGTTGTCCAGTTGTCGAGCGAGATAGATGATGGTCCGAGGCCGGAACAGAGAAGTTGTTGGAGGATTTGGACGGAGAGTGGGAGGGTTGTACGGGGTGTCCAGAAGAGTAGGCGTACCGCTGGATGGATATGGGTGTGGGAGGTAGCTGCGATACCACTGCGGTTCGTGAACCTCGCGACCCATAGTGACAAGCGTGTTGGCGAGGTTGGTACAGTGGTTTTGCAACAGGTGAGTGAATCCAGGCGGGGTGACGAGGCAGTAATATGGAGTTGCAGTGGTTGGCGTATATGTTGGTATCTGCGAGTCGTCAAGTGGGGGTGAAATGTTCTTTGAACGTTTCTTCTTAGCGAGGGCAGACGTTGATGATGGTACTGATGCTGATGAGGAAGGTGCAGAAGGTACTGAACTGTAGGCAGCTTCAACGGTAGGGTGAGAGTGGTCAGTAGAGGGTGGTGGTGCTGTGCGAGCCTTCTTACTGCGTTGACGTGGTGACGATGATGTTGGTGGTGGTACGGAAGGAGTTTGAGGGTAGGCGACGGTAGGATCGACTTGGTCAGGGTAATATGGCGCGGACGCGTTTTGACGGAGGTAGTTGAGATAGCGATTTGGAAGATCGCTCTGACGATCA
>RGDT01000523.1 GCA_009918525.1 Planctomycetia bacterium | reverse complement strand
TTCCTGAAGTCGAAGAACAAGAGCCGAACGACGAAAAACCGCAACCCATCAACGACAATACTCTCGTCAACGGCAGACTCAGCAAGAGTGGCGACGTCGATGGCTATGCCTTGGCGTTGAAGAAAGGTCAGATTCTCACCGCCTCTCTGATGGCCGAGCGGTGGGTCGGCTCGCCGATGGATGGCGTATTGCAAATTGTGTCAGAGCGTGGCTTCGTCCTCGCCCAGAACAACGACCACAACCGCCTCGACCCTCAGGTCGTTTTCACCGTGCCCGAGGACGCCACCTACGTCGTTCGCGTCTTTGCCTTCCCTTCCATGCCCGATTCGACCATCGGCTTTTCCGGCAACGAAAAGTACATCTACCGCCTGACCGTTACCACGGGGGCGTTTCTCGATTACGCTTGGCCTTTGGCTGAAACTAGGGGCACATCGAAATTATTGGAAGTCGAGAGCGATATTGGGCTGGTGTTCGCCAAGGGGGGTGCCGGATTCGGCTTCGTGCGGTTAGAGCCGCATCCGTGCGTCACGTACGACAGCAGCTCGCCGAAACGCATTACGCCAGTAACCATCTCGGGGCGACTACTTAAACCTGGCGAACGACACCTACACCAAATCGATGGTCGCAAAGGGCAGCGTCTGGAAGCGATCATCGAATCTGCCTCGGCCGGGCTGGCTCTGGACCCGTCCCTACGATTGCTCGACCCTACGGGTAAAGTGTTGAGCCGGGCTCAGGCAACGGCCCTCTATCGCGACACCGAACTTGCCTTCACGTTCCCGACCGACGGCGTTTATCGCCTAGAGGTTACGGACGCACGCGGTGAAGCTGGCCCGCAACACGCTTATCGGTTGCGATTACTCGACGGCAAACCGGACTTCACGCTTAGTGTCAATGCCGATCGTTTCACGCTTGTGGCGGGCAAGACAGTCGATATTCCCGTGACGGTCACTCGGCGGAATGGTCACAAAGACGAAATAAACTTTGGGGCCGAAGGGCTGCCGATGGGTGTAACTGCTGAATCGACGAAAACAGGACTACGACTCAAGGCAGACACCAAGATTGTGGCGGGGCCATTCCGAATTGTGGGGACGACGAAAACGACGAAGCGAACAGCACGAACCACCTTGACCGACCCTGAAGGTCCTATCGAATGGTTGTGGCTCGGCGTGATTGCGAAATAGAGAATCGTCGCCCTATTT
>RGDT01000522.1 GCA_009918525.1 Planctomycetia bacterium | reverse complement strand
GAATCGATCGCTCAGATCGCGGGGGGCCGGAATCATGTTGATTCCGTACTGCGATGAGCGGGAAACGGCAACACCCGAAATGATCAGCTGGCCTTGGTCGCGGATAATGTTTGCATCGCCTGCGTCTTCGCCCCACTGGGTGTCCTGACCGTACTTGATGGTGTTGAACCCAAGCGGTACGAGATTGCCAAGGGCATTAGGGACCAGGACAGGGTTGCCGTTGGCGTCGTTGAAAACGAACGCGGAGTTGGCGAACAGGTCCGATGCAGCATTTCCGTTGAATTGGATCGTCGATGCGTGGGCCGCATCGTACAAGGCTGTTCCGAACATATCTCCGTTGTTTTCCGCGGTCAGACCCAACAGTGCGCGGACGGCAGCATCGTTGATCGCATCTCGGACCGCTAGAGAGATCTCGTTGTCCGATGCGTCAGGTGACAGCGCGATGCGAATCCGACCTGGAATCTCGGGTCGGTAAGCCGGATCGCTGGCGTTTGCAGTAGTAAACACGTTGAATTCAAAAGTGACTTCGTTCACGCCGTTGCTGACGGTAAACGAGTACCCATCACCGACACGGCCTGCAAGACCCGTGGTATCGATTGCCATGGCTTTGAGCAAGCGATCGTTGGTGTCGAAGGTACGACCCTTGGGACCAACGAACGGAACTGGAGCGATCGCTAGGGCTTGACCCTCGGTTTTTCCGTAATCCGGGGCGGTCCGCATTTCGAGTTGGTAGGCACCGGTTTCTAGTTCCCGTGCAGGAGCACCGTTGGGTCCTCCGTAGAGTTCATACTGGAAGGTCGGTAGGAATACAGGCTGGAGCGCTTGGCCATTGGTTACCATCTCTCCTCGTTCGGCAAAGCTCAGGACGATATCGTCGATCGTCACGCTCGTCGGAGCCGCAGGCGTACCGCGGCTGGTCCCGTTGTTGAGCGCACGGCGGGCGGCTTGGGTGATTGGGAAATTCGTATCGGCTGGGCCGAAGTTATCACCGACACGTCCGCCGCCGCTGTAACGCAACACGCCAGGGTCGGCTACACGCCAAGCTGCGGATCCATAGATCAAAATGGTATCGCCGTAATATCTCCAAACTTCGGTATTGTTCTGTTGACCGGTGACGTTGAATGAACCGGCGAGGGCAGTACGGATCTCATCTCGAACGTTTCTTTGGCGGCTTGAGAGAGCACCGACGGCATCGATGTC
>RGDT01000521.1 GCA_009918525.1 Planctomycetia bacterium | reverse complement strand
TCCTGCTGCTCGCGGTCGGGATAATCCTTGGTGTCCAGGGTCAGCGTCTCGCGGAGACGAACAAACTCCGCCTCCAACGGCCGGTTTTCTTCTTCGAGCCAATCGGATAGAACAAACCAACCGCTGCGGTCACGCGGTTCAGCCTGAATCGCTTGTAGGAGGGATGGCCCCATCAGCTTTTTGGCTCGTTCGTCTTGTCAAGAGTAACCGACGATTTCGATCGTCGGGTTAATGCTGTTCGAAGAGAAACTTCATCGGCTCCCATTCCATCTCAAGATCGCTTGGTTAGCCAGCCGCGTTCTATCAAGACCTCTGCAATCTGTACCGCGTTTGTGGCTGCACCTTTGCGAAGGTTGTCAGATACCACCCAGAGGTTCAGCCCATGGGGTAGGGTAAGGTCCTTGCGAATCCTACCCACAAACACCTCGTCCTTATTTTCGCAGTGAAGCGGCTGAGGAACTTGGCCTGGGCCATCGACGACAACGACGCCGGGAGCTTTGCTGAGTGCCTCGCGTGCCTGATCAGGTGTGATGGGCCGATGGAACTCGATATTGACCGCTTCGGAATGCCCAATGCGGACAGCGACCCGCGCTGTGGTTGGCGAGACGAGAATCGAATCGTCGCCCATGATCTTGCGCGTTTCCTTGACCATTTTCCATTCTTCTTCGGTGTAGCCTTCTTCGCCCTCTTTCCAGTCGAGAGCCAGTACGTTGAGGGCCAACTGTCCGCTGTGGGCAGTGACCGGGGGTAACTGCGTGCCTTGGCCAATGGCCAATACCTGGGAGTCAAGCTCGTTCAGCCCGGTTGCTCCTTTGCCGCTACTGGCCTGATATGTAGCGACGACCACACGGCGAATCCCTGCCAGATCATGCAATGGCTTGAGGGCCACGACCATCTGTATCGTCGAGCAATTCGGATTCGCAACAATCCCCTTGGGAATGTTACGCAGGGCATCGGCATTGACTTCAGGCACAACGAGCGGCACTTCAGGGTCCATGCGCCACGCCGATGAATTATCGATCACTATGGCTCCTGCCTTGGCCGCCATCGGGGATACTTCACGGCTCACGCTGGCCGGGGTACTGGATAACACAATATCTACACCTGAGAACGCGGCAGGGTTGATGGCTTCGATGCTGTAGTTCATACCTTTGAACGTGATCGATTTGCCGGCGCTGCGTTCAGAGGCCAAGAATTTGA
>RGDT01000053.1 GCA_009918525.1 Planctomycetia bacterium | reverse complement strand
CCAATTGTGTTTGCGAAACGGTCCATCTTGATAATCATGGACGATTTTCAAGCGATTCATCAGGCTGTGGGCTTGCTCGTGTTCGGCTCTAAAATTGCCGTAGCCATACAGAAACAATCGTTTTTCTTTATGGAAAAGGTCCGCCTTGGAAGCGAGTAGCTTGCTCACCCGGAACCGCTCGAAGTTTTCCGCTGGGCCGAAGATTTCTCCGCTACCATATTTACCCGGCTTTTCCATCATCAACGGGGCGTCCCAGGCGACGGCTCGCCCGAATAATTCTGGATTGCGAAGCAACAGCGACCACGCTCCCCATCCCGATTTGCTAAAACCGAGCAGGTGCCGCCCCTTCGCCTCACGCTCTACCGGATACGTCCTGTCAATGAACGGGATAACGACCTTGCACAAATAACTTTCCTGCCGAATTTCTGCTCGACTGGGATGGTCAGCGTACCAAGGCAAATGTGAAAACGTCGGTGCCACGAAAACAACGTTCAGATGGTTGTGTAGGTCGAGTTTCTTGATCTCTAGCAGGCCGTTTCCGTAACGATCCTCGTTTCTGGCTTCGACTGGGAGCACATAAACGACAGGTAGCGGTGTCTTGCGATCGAACTTGTCGGGGAACAGCAAACAAATTTGGGTAACTGTCGCCTGAAAAGACGAGCGGACTTCATGAACCAAGAAACCGTGTTTATCTTTTACGGCATCAGTGACCGTACTGTGGTCGTCAGCCTGAACGAAAGAGGAAAAGGACAGGCACAGCACAAGAACGAACCCAAAGGGTAGTTTCATAGGAGTCCGAGAATCTTGGTAGTTTACGATTTTCAGCGAAAAATGCTATGGCCAAATGGCTTCCTATTTTACGCAATCTATTTGATCAATAAATCAGTTGCGATCGACAAAACCAGCATAAAGGATTATACCGCGACAACCGATAAAGAACATACGGCTATATGATGTACGGCCTTTTTGCCCGGCGCAAGAGACCGAACGCTATTCGTACCCGTCCGGTGGACGGGAAGTCGGCCCTGTGGGGTGAACGTATGCGCTTGAAACTGCTCTGGGGGACGATGGCGTTGCTGTTGGCGGTCGCGGGCGGTTGCAAGCAGCGCTGCTTCATGACCGAAGCAGATTTCGCACGGACCACCACCAGCACCCTCGATCATCTGGAACTCAACCCTGAGTTGTCGTCGTCCTCGATGATCAACCCTAGTGGCTCACCAATGACCCTGAGGGATTTGGATCGCAAGGTCCGCTTTATTTCTCTGGCGGAATGTATCGCCATTTCGCTAGAGCAGGGCCGAGTGGGGCAGCCCAGCTTGCTCTTCCCTGGAACGGCACAAGATAACCTTGTGCAGTTTACCGGGCGAGGCGTTGCTGGCTCGGATGCGATTCGAGTCCTCGCATTGGACCCGGCCCGTGCCGGCTCCGACATTGAAGCGGCTCTGTCCAAGTTTGACGCCCACGTCTCGACGAGCATGACATGGAGCAACATCGATAACCCTGTTGCTACCCCACAACAGACTTTCCAAGCCGGGAACTCCCTGTCGGCCATTCAGCAACAGAATGCAAACTTTAGCACCACACTCCTCAAGCCGTTAGCATCGGGTGGTGTCGCGGGGATCACGTTCTCGGTACCGTACACCTACACGAATCTGCAAGCGCGGGTAAATCCGTCATATACGCCGCAGCTACAGTTCCAATTCGAGCAGCCGTTAATGCAGGGCTTCGGCGTCGAGATCAACCAGCTGCGTACGGCCCATCCCGGTAGCCTCATCAATCCTGGCGTGTTTAACACAGGGCCTTCTGCCGAAGGTATCCTCATAAGTCGCGTTCGCTTCGATCAGCAGCGAGGCGAATTTGAGCGACTCGTCAACCAGATGTTGCTCAACGTCGAAGTCGCCTATTGGAATCTGTACGGGTCTTACTGGACTCTCTACAGTCGCGAACAGGGCTTGCAGTTTGCCTATACAGCTTTCCGCTTGAGCAAGGCCAAGTTGGAAGCAGGCAAAATCTCGGCGGCCGACTTCTACCAGAGTCGTGGCCAATACGAACTATTCCGCGCTCAACGGTTGCAAGCCATCGACACGGTGCTGGAAAACGAACGGCAACTGCGAGCGTTGCTGGGGATGCCTGTCGAGGATGGCCATCGGCTGATGCCCAGCGATTCGCCGACGCTGGCTCCGTACAGTCCCGATTGGAACGCCTCCGTGCGTGAAGCGCTCAACCGTCGGCCTGAACTGTTTATGGCACGGCAGGATATCAAGGTCGCTCAGATGAACCTGCTATTGGCGAAAAACCAACTGTTGCCCGATGTCCGCTTTACCTCGACCTATGATTTCAACGGCCTGGGTACACAACTAGACGGCGGAAGCGGCATCACGACCTCCGGCGGCGCGCAGAACATCAACGCTTTTCGCAGTCTGGCCGACGGCAACTACAGTAGCTGGTCGGCGGGGATACGGGCCACGATACCGCTAGGTTTCCGTTTCGCTCACGTTCAGGTACGCCAAGCACAATTGGCCCTTACACGGTCGCTTGAAACGCTCAAGGACCAGGAACTCAAGGCTGAAAGCTTCCTGTACCGTTATTACAAGCAACTCAGCACGGCCTATGAGCAGATCAAAGCGAACCGTGCTCAAAGAGAGGCGTTTGGTGAACAACTTCGTACCCGGCAACTCGAATATGACGCAGGTCGTGGTACGCTGGATACCTTGTTGGAATCGCAACGATTCTGGGCTGATGCCTTGGCCAACGAATATCAGTCAATTGTGACGTACAACAACGCCATCGCGGGTTTTGAATTTGCCAAAGGCTCGATCATGCAGCACGACAACGTAGTCATCGCTGAGGGCCAATTGCCGAACTGTGCAAGTGTACGAGCCGTGGAGAACGAACGCAAACGGACGGCGGCCCTGGTAATTCGCGAACATGCTGCTCCGACGAAGCCTATGGTCTTGCAAGGGCCATCGACCAACATCCCTAGCAAGGCAGTATCTTTACCTGCGGTGCTATCTTCAACGTCGCCACTGCTCAAGGACGCTCCGAGTCTGCCGGTTTCGCCTGATGCGGCCAAGAGCGAAGTACCGACGCCGACCCCGCTAAAGCCGAGTGAAGTGTTTCCCAGTGCGATCGACCCGGTCGTGCCACCACCGCGGAATACACCAGCGGAGCTACCGACGGCGTCGGGGGTAGAAATACGCTAGAAACGAAGTAGCCGATAAAGGTAAAAAGCGAGGAAAACGCTCAGTGCGTGTTCCTCGCTTGCTGCTTTTGATGAAAGAATGTCGGATCAGGACCGGGAACCGAAATAAAAGCCTACGATACCCGCCAAAATCGCTTCGGGCATCACGAGGCCAATCTGACTCTCAAGATTCACACTGGTATTGATAACCAATCGCACGAGCAGCACTACTCCCAACAACACCAATGCGAGCAAGGCGAACCAAGCTTGGATATCCAGAATCCATGGCGGAAGACGACCACCCGATATAAAACGGA
This sequence comes from Planctomycetia bacterium, assembly GCA_009918525.1. Taxonomy (GTDB): domain Bacteria; phylum Planctomycetota; class Planctomycetia; order Gemmatales; family Gemmataceae; genus RGDT01. The sequence continues at coordinate 13,872 of RGDT01000053.1, read as the reverse complement.
TCACGACTGTCAGAACAAATCCCACCGAGAAAGAAGCAATAAGGATCGTGAGCATCAACAGGATCGGAGCGTTGTCCGGTAGTTTGAACGCTTCCCGCTGTCGATACGACCACACTGCCAACGACAAATACCCGACTAAAATCAGAAACCGTAACGTGCCGCGCGGCAGCCAAAGAGGCGAACTGGTGTTCCGGTTGCCTCCGATGGTATGACCATGCGCACTAAAGAAGTGCGACAACATTAATACCATCAAAATGTTCATGTAAACAAAAGATAATGACGCTTCTTGCCGAATCAGGAGTTCGGCAGCAATTGCAGCGTCTTGAGTAATCATCAGCTGTAACAGTAACCACAGGTAACCGAGAACACCCAGCGCGAGCATAGCGCGCACGCTGCCGGCGGGCAGCCCCAGAGCGTGACGATGTGGAACTATTGCTGCTCCATTAGTGGCCATGCGTTTACCCTCTTGAAGGACGCTGAGAATGGAAGGGCGTTTTTGATAAGCCAGCCAATGGCTTCCTTTAACAATTGTACGCACAGGGGCGGAAATGGCGAACGGCCATAACGTCTGTACCGATGAAACGTGGGGATAAAGCGAAGGGATAAAATAATCTAAGAAAAAAGATTGCCCTGAAGAGGTAAGCTCGGGACAATATATCGAGCGTACCCTTTAATCCGGGGTCTGCCTTTCCCGTCAACATAGGCGTGCCATGGCAAAGAAACCCGACGATTTGAATCCGTCCCCAAAAAACGACGACGATGATTTCGAGGCGTTTGCCGATCTATTCGGTAAACCAGATGAAGAACCAGAGCAACCCAAACAACCAGTATCGCCCGAAGATTCGGCGATCAACCTAGCCCCTGAAGCAGGGCCGGAATCGGGAGAAGGAGTCAGCGGGATATCTGTTGTAGAGTGGGCGTCCCTCGTGGATGAACCCGCACAAACCGACAGTACGCCGTCCGTAGAAATCGATTCCCCTTCCGATCTGGAAATGCTCGAACATTTGCCGAGCGAATTGGCCGAATCACCCAAGGATAGTCCCGTAGGGCCCCAGACCGATCTCGATCCCAACGCTACCGAATTTGAGATCACGGACCTGGGTGGTTCAGAAGATCTTGTGCGGCATAGTGCTATGGAGCCGACTGAAGCGGGAATCGACCTGAGCGAACCCAGCAACGAGCAAGTGGCGATCGAATCCGACGACAACGAGGAAGTGGAACTATCAAAACCCAGGGGCACCACGTCGAACAGCGAATCGAGTATTGATTTGATGGCTGACGACATTGTGATGGGCCAATCGGACAAAACGGGCGATTCCTCCCTAGATTTGATCGCGGAAGGACTCGAATCGGGCGTTGATCTGAAAAAGTCGAAGAAAAAAGCTACCCCTTCCGAGACGGTCGAAGACGATATCGCTCTTGGCGAAGATTTCATGGTATCCGCCGGTGCCGACGATTCGTCATCGGCTGTAAACTTAGCTGGCAGCAGTGATGAAGAAACCACTTTCAACGTAGAAGACATCGACGCTCTGACCAATGACTCCGAAGCGAAAAAACTACAGGCAGGTGGAGAGGACGATGAAGCCTCTTCGTCCGGCATCGATCTTGCTGACTTCGTCAATGATGAGGCAAAGACTGAGCCAAAATCGCCGCTAGAGAAGTCGGCCCAAATGATGTCGACGCGTGAAATCGAGCTGGGTGACGCTACCGAAGATGAAATGAATCTTGGTACGGTTTCTCCGGCACGGTTGTCTCGTGCAACCGATCCATTCTTCGATGACGATGAACTTGTCGGGAAGAAAAAAGACAAATCGGCACCCGATCTAGCCCCTGACGAAAAGCCCTCCAAAAAGACCGACGCTGCTCGCAAGGGAGGCCGTGGCGGATGGATCGGCGGCATTTTGATAGGCGGTGTTCTCGCCACGACTGGTCTCTTAGGAGCCTATACCGCTGGGATTGATCCGCCCGATTCGCTGCGCGAGCTGGCGGGTACCAAAGTCGCGAAACCTACAACACCTGGCGCAGGGGTGCCCGGTCCCGCTCCTGTGGTGCAGCCTGTCGGCGTTGTGGTCTCCAACAACCTGCGAACAGGCGATCTGGACGCCATCAAATCCGAAGACCTTGACCGGATTGACGAAGCCAAGCCCGAAGAACTAGCAATGCGTGCCGAGGCACGATGGCTGCTGTACGTTCGCGAGCAAAGGGGCAAGGGGCTCAGGCCGGATGCCGAGCCGGTCAAACAAGCCATGACCGATCTGGGCAAAGCGGTCCAAGCGGGCAACGCTGACGCTCTTTTCCTGCGTGCCGGCATTCATAAACGCACCGGAAACATCCCCGCAGCCCGTGCTGACTATCAAGAAGGTGTCAAAAAGTTTGCTGCCGACCCCGATCAGAAGGAACGCTTCGAGGCCGCTCTCGATGCTCTCAGCCTGAATGCTGCTCATCTTCGCCCCGCTGGTGTTCCGTTGACTATGCTTCTGGTGTTCGGCTATCAACCCGCGCCAGAACCAACTCCCAAACAGCCCTCAGAACCGGCACCCAAGTTTGCCCGCGCCATAAAACTGGCCAGTGAAGGAAAATTTGCCGAGGCCATTAAGCTCGTCGATGAAGCAAAGTCGCTGCACGACGAACGACGTTCCCTATTCCCTAACAAGCCGATAAATCCTCGCACAGACCCGAGCGAGGACACATTCTTGAGAGCATGTGATCAGGTTCGCGCTTATTTCACGACTATGATGAAACTCGCGAATCCTGATTATCTTGCCGTCGAACCCAAGGATCGCGTACCACAAGTCGATGGATTGATCAAGAAAGCACAAGAGGGTGCCATCGCCGCGATTCTCAAAGACCTGGGAGATAAGCTCGCCAAAGATAAACCCGTAACGACGGCCGACGACCTGACCAAATTGATTGAAGCCGAACGGAAAGTAGACGCCGATAAGATGAAGGATCTTGACGGCAAACTGACCACGGCGAAAAAGGATAACGATAGCCTATCGCTCAAGCTCAAGGAATTGACCGCCGCTCTGGAGGCCAAGGACAAGCTGTTGACGGCCGCTCTGGATCGAGAAAAAGCACTGATAGCCTCGAATGATGCCTCATCAGCGATCTTAAAGAGTATCGCCGAGTCTGTGAACACGCCTTACGTTGATCTCAAGACAAGTGCCGCGAATGTGCTCAAGGAAGTCCGCGAAGTGAAGCGGATATCTCTCGTCGTCGATCCCACCAATCGGATTCGCTCCCTTGAAAAGGAACGCGACGACACGAAGGCGAATTTAATCAAAGAACGCGACACCGTCAAAGCCAAACTCGAAGGCGAACGCGACGCCATCAAAGCCAAACTCGAAGGCGAACGCGACGCCATCAAGGCCAAACTCGAAGGCGAAATCAGTACTCTGGGCGTCAAATTAAAAAATCGCTGGGAGCCTAGTGTGATGCTCGGCCACTGGCTGCCTTTACTCGACAAGATGAGGGAACGTGGCGACCTCGCAACCAAGGCATTAGCCGACGCCGATCGCGTTCGCAAAGACCCGGACGCCACCGCCGCTCAGAAAGCACAGGCGGAAGCGGTCGTTGGCTTGGTTGCCGGTAATCGAGAACAGTACAGCGACGCTAAAGATGTTCTCAGCAAAGTCTTGCCAACTCTCACTGCCGAATGGAAGTCGGCTGCGGAAACGGCTCTGAAACGTGCGAATGATCCGCTGGCGGAACTGGTCGAACAAGCGCAAAATTTTGCGGACCGTAATCGTACCGCCGAGGCGACGGCCTTACTCGACAAGGGAATTTCGTTACCGATGGGCAACAAGGGTCCGTTGCATGTGCTGCGGGCGCGAATAGTCCTGGAGCAAATGCGAGGCGGCGACAACGGTAGCCTCAAGGCTGCGGTGCAGAAGGACGCCGATGCCGCGATGAAAGAAGGGCTAGCCGAAGGATATTTCCTTGCAGGGGCACTAGCCGAAGAGACTCGTGAATGGGCCAAGGCTGAAAAGCTCTATCGGGAAGCGATTTTGAAGCAAAACACGCTGGATGAAGCGGGTGCTCGCTATCGTGCGGCGTTGGCTCGATTGCTGCTGCGTCGCTCCGCTGGCGATAGCGCTCCCCGTCCGGTTCCTCCAGCTGAGCGGATCGGCCGGATCGACATTGCCGATCTACGGTTGATGGTCACTTTGGCTCTGATCGCCCCCGATCTACCAAAAGAGGCAGTGCCGATGACCGAGGCAGAACGGATTGCCGACGAGATTTTGGCAGCAGGTGACAAGGTGTCTTTTGCTGTTCGAGCGCAGGCGTTGGCAGTGAAGGGGTTGAACACCCGCGCTGTTCGTACCTATGTTGAAGGGCTACGTCTGAAAGGATTGCTCGCCCCGGAATACGCGAATGGCCTTCTGGAGTTGCTCGAATCCCATCCCGCACTCAAGCGTCCGGACACGCGCAACCAACCCAACCCGCTGGAAGGCGAAAAACACTACGCAACCGGCCTGAATCGTCTAACGGAGAAAAAGTACCTCGAAGCAGAAAGGGAATTTGCGGCAGCGGTGGAAAACGATGGCAGCGATGCACGTTACTACTACATGCTGGGTCTGACGCAACTGGCCCAAGGTAAGCGAGAAGGATACGAAAATCTTGACCGCGGCGCAGACCTCGAACGAGCGGGCCGACCCGACCGCTCAGCCGTGTCGAAAGCCTTGGAAAGGATTCAGGGCGACCAGCGCTATCTGTTGAACACGATTCGTACCCGACCCGCACGAGAGCGAGGAGCCCAGCCGAGCGGAAAACGGTAGTTCAGATGCGTGGCGAGTGAGGGGAAGGACAGACTAGGGTCCATCCCCTCCTATTTTTTAGATTTCGCCCTTCAGTAACATTTCGTGGAAACAGTGCGTTACCTTATCTTGATTCTTGAGTAACCAATCAATCGTCGGCTCGCCTGCCATTGCCTTTTCAATGGCCAGGCGTGTGGCCTCCCGATTCGTTTTGAACAACACTTTATAATCTACTTCGGCGGTCAGCACGGCTGGGTCGAGCCAAACCGACACAATGATTCCCAATGAGTCGGCTTTGGCCTTGGGAATAGCTCCCGAGCGTACAGCGTCCAACACCCCGTTAGCGATGGCCGCTTGTACGGTCCCCATGAGAATATTGGTATATTTTGTCTTAGTAACAGTCACTTTACTAACCATGACCGTTACGGGCCTAACCTGAACGCCGCAGTCGAGCAGGGCAAAGACACGCGAATGACCCTGCACTTGATTGCCCATGAGATTGGCGATCGACTGCCCTACAGGTCCGTCGAGTTCACCGATCACCACTTCCGGTTCGGCCGCAGCCCAGGGGAACTCCGCCTCAACCAGTGCCTCGCCGGTTCGAAGGATAATCTTCCCGGTGGGTTTCTTCTTTACAGTGGTTTTTTTCTTTGCCATCAGCAGTTCTCTAAATGAGAGGAATAGAATCTCGTTAAACGATCATGGTATCGCCAGGCTCCGGCACGTCCACATCGGCGAAGCCCGCCTCTTTCAATCCGCTGGCCATCGTCTCAGCACGTTCGGGTTCGCCATGCACCAACCGCACTTTTTTCACGCTCTCCCGCAGGGGCAGCAGGGCCGAGACGATACCCGGATGGTCGGCATGGCTCGACAGTCCCGGCAAAGATATCACCTCTGCCCGTAAGCGACATTCGCGTCCCAGGATGCGCACCGTGGGTCGCCGTTCCACAATGCGGCGTCCTAATGTTCCTTCGGCCTGGAAGCCAGCCAGCAAAATCGTTGCCCGTTCGTCTTCGATATTGTGTCGGAGATGATGCACGACGCGCCCTGCTTCGCACATGCCGCTCGCGGAAATAATGATACACGGACCTGCAAAGCGGTTGAGGGCAACGCTTTCGTGTTGTTTTTCCGTGTATTGAACATGGGAATCACCAAACAGATCGGGATGACGACGCATCAACTCCAGTGCCGGACGATCAAAGCACTCTGGATGAGCACGAAAGACCTCCGTCGCGCGAATCGACATCGGGCTATCCACGAAAATAGGTAGCCGAGGAATACGCCGAGATTCTAACAATTGATGCAAAAAATACAGAACCGTTTGTGTGCGTCCCACACTAAACGCGGGTATGATCAATTTGCCGCCGCGCGAGGCGGTTCGTCGCACCACATCGCCCAATAGTTCGGCGGTTTCATCGATGGGAGGATGAGTTTTACCTCCGTAAGTTGATTCACACACAACAACATCCGCAGCCGGAACGGGAGCGGGTGACCGGAGGATGGGAATACCGGGTCTGCCCAGATCGCCGGTGTAAGTCAAGCTATGTTCGCCCATGCGGACGTGGATCATTGCCGACCCTAGCAGATGTCCGGCATCTACAAACGTCACGACAACACCGGGTAGGACTTCCGTCGGTGTATCGTAGGGGATGGCCCGTAGTTTCAGCAATGTCCGGTAGACCCCACCTTCGCCGTAAAGCGGTTCGATTTCAGGCTCACCGGAAGCACGATGTGCGTTGAGGTATTCACAATCCTCTGCTTGGATTTTGGCCGCATCGCCTAGCATGACGGCAGTGAGAGCACGAGTGGCCGGAGTGCAATAGATGGGGCCGTTAAATCCCTGCTTGAGGAGGTTGGGCAGATTGCCGCAATGGTCGATATGGGCATGAGAGAGCAGGACGGCGTCAATATCTTTGGGTCGAATCGGAAACGTCGAATTACGCCGATAGCTTTCGGCACGCGGTCCCTGGACGAACCCGCAGTCGAGCAGGAGCGAGAGGCTAGTGTAGTCAAGACGGTGCATCGAACCTGTTACGCAACGGGCAGCACCATGAAAGGTCAGGATCGGTACATTGGTGAAGCGTTTTCGTGCCATATAGTCAATATAACAGAGAAAACCGAAATCGCGGTATTGGTTTGCCTGCATTCGCCCGGAGTGAAAGGGATATGAGCAAAACCGTTTCACCGTTGCTACATGAGGATCGTCTCTCCGCGCTAGACTTAATTCGCGGCGTAGCGGTTCTGGGCGTCTTACTCGCCAACATTCCACACTTCTGCGGCCCAGAAATTCCACGTCATAAAATGCCTTACGCCGATCAGAATGTCGCGGCAATCACGCAACTGGTAGTAGATAACAAATTCATTACCATGTTGGCGATCTTGTTCGGAGCCGGACTAGGTATTCAATATTTCAAAGCAAAGCAGATGGCGCGGCCCTTCGCTGTCTCGTATCTTTGGCGTCAGTTTTTGCTTTATCTGATCGGTCTAACTCACATCGCGCTATTGTGGTTTGGCGATATCCTCGCCACCTATGCCATCATCAGCGTCATCGTGGTAGTGGTCGTGTTACTTGGGCCGGCTTTCGAGAAAGGGTTCATCTTCCTCGGCCTGAGTTGGTGTTATTTTCTCGTGGCCGTAGGATTGATGATCACCGTATTGCTTGGGCCTGAATTCTGGGATAAATTTAGTAACGAAAAACAACTTGAGATGCCGCCCGGCAACACTCCGGTATCCTTGATATCAGGGGAACAGAGATTCGACCAGCGATTTCAAGCATACTTTACCCCCGAAAATAGTATTCGCATTTACCGTCATGGAACATTTCTCGATCAAGCCGGTCATCGGCTGCTATTCCATCTTATATCGGTCTGTTTCGCTTTGCCTTTTGTGTTGATTGCTTACCTAGGAGCATGTTTTTTGATCGGTGTACAATTGGTTCGACTCAGTGTGTTTGAAGCACACACACGACCAGGATGGGTCTATTCCGATTTTGTCACGATGGGGCTATACATTGGAGTCCCCCTGCAAGTGTTGGCCGTCGTGTTAGGTTGGCTTGATCCTCGGTCGCGGTGGTCGGCGTTTGCGCATGTCGTGGCCGTGCTGCCGATGGCATTACTGTATCTCGTCTTGTTGACAAAGTGGAACGAGTCTTCGTTTTTACCTCGTCTCCAGGCTCGATTCCGGGCTGTGGGTCGGATGGCATTGACGAACTACTTAGTTCAATCGCTCGTTAGTGTCTGGTTTTTCAACAATTGGGGGCTTGGGTTTTATGGCCATACAGGATTACTTGGCGGTTTAGTAGTCGTGGTAAGTGTTTGGGTGTTGGAGTTACTTTGGAGTCCTCTGTGGTTGAGTGTTTTTCATATGGGACCGGTCGAATGGTTTTGGCGAAGCGTTGCTTCGTTTAAGCCGATGCCGGTTTTTGCCAAACGGGAGATGAATGTATGACCGCTTTGCCTGTGGTGTTGACTGATTTGCCGGTATCTCGCGATGTGACACGGTTGACGAAAGATCGTGTGGAACTGGCACCGTGGGATGCTGTATCAGATCGCGTTGTTGCTATTTACACCTATGGGCATCCGCGCGTCGATGATACGTTGTTGGCTCGCTTTCCGAACATTCGAGTAATCAGCAATTTTGGTGTAGGCGTGGATCACATCGACCTAAAAGCTGCTGCCGCAAGAGGTATTCCAGTTGGTAACACGCCGGGGGTATTGGATGGAGCCACAGCCGACATGGCATTCGCGTTGTTGTTGGCGGCGGGTCGGCGATTGGTCGAAGGGGACCGTTACGCACGCAGTCCTCAGTTTACACGCTACGATCCTTCGTACATGTTGGGTTTCGAGATTCATCATGCGACGATCGGTATCATAGGCATGGGCCGAATCGGCGAGCAGATCGCACGGCGGGCTCGCGGTTTTGACATGACGATAATTTATCACAACCGTAATCGCCGACCGGAGGTCGAAGAATCACTGAGCGCAAGATATGTCAGTAAGAACGCACTGTTAGCCGAGTCCGACTATGTGGTTGTCAGCGTGCCGTTGACCGCTGAGACGACGGGTCTGATCGGCAAGAGCGAATTGGCGATGATGCGGCCGACAAGCATTTTGGTGAATATCGCCCGCGGTGCGGTCGTGAATACGGCGGCGTTAACCGAGGCCCTACTGCACCGTGAGATTTATGCGGCAGCTCTGGACGTGACCGATCCGGAGCCATTGCCGCGCGATCACTTGCTGTTGCGTTTGTCGAACGTGATCATCGCACCGCATTTAGGAAGTGCGACGGAGCAAACACGGCGACGCATGGCGGAAGTGTCGATTCAAAACCTGATGGCTGGATTGGACGATAGGCCATTGTTGTACCGAGTCGGGTGAGAACAACGTTTTTCATAAAAATTTCATACGTAATTAGTTTGAAATATCAGCGAGTTTATCGTCTAATAATAACTTGTTAGGGCTATCTCTCTCTCCTCGACTTGTAGCCGCGGATATTTCCGCGGACGTTGAATGTTTGCGCCGGTAGGAATAAATGAATAACTCATTAAAAGGGTAAAAGATGAACTGGCTACAGGGATTGCGACGAGCATTCAGTCATCGAGTGTTAGGCAAGCGAGGTCGCTTGTGGGTGGAGAAACTAGAAGCGAGAGAGACGCCTGCGGCATTTACGCCTGGCAACTTGGCGGTGTTGCGAGTAGGAACTGGATCAGCCGGACTTACAAATGCAGCCACCGCTTGTTTTATTGATGAATACACCACGAAGGGCACATTCGTCCAGTCAATTCCTCTTCCGACAGCCGATAATGGCACAAACCAAACGCTGACAATGAGTGGGACATCAACCTCAGATGGTCAAATCACTCGTTCATCCGACGGACGTTATCTTGTTGTGACAGGATACGACGCTGCACCGGGCACGGCATCCGTTACCAGCACTACCACCAGTATAACAGTACGTACTATTGGTCGTGTTGATTCTGCTGGAACTATTGATACAACAACAACAACAACAAGTTTTAGCGCAAACAATATTCGATCAGGTACAAGTGTAGACGGTAATACATTTTGGCTGGTCGGTGCTAACACTGGCGTTGTCTCTTGCTCCTTCGGATCCAGCGGAACGGGCACGGTTATTAGCACTACTCAAACTAACAATCGAGTTGTGCAAATATATAATGGTCAATTATACGTTAGCAGTGGATCAGGAACGAACACTACTAAAGGTGTGAATCAGGTCGGCACAGGAACGCCCACATCAACAAGCCAAACTATGGTTAGACTTCCTGGGTTGTCTGACACAAGTACACCGAGTTCGTATAGTTTCTTTCTGGCTGATCTCGATATCGATACTCCTGGACTTGACACACTTTACATTGCAGATGACAATAGCACTGCCGGTGGCATTCTTAAGTTTTCTTTTGTTTCCGGCAGTTGGTTTACAAATGATGTGGTGGGTGCTGGATTCGATTCTTATCGTGGATTAACTGGCACAGTAACGAATGGAGTAGTGACTCTTTATGCAACTCGGAAAGGCGGAAGTGTCGCAGCAGGAGGAGGTGAATTAGTTTCTATTATAGACAATACTGGTTATAATCGTTCAATATCTAGTTTGCCTTCACCAACACTTTTAGTCTCTGCATCAGCTAATACGGCATTTAGGGGAGTTGCGTTAGTTCCTGAATTGCCACCCGACACGACTCCTCCAGTTGTAAGTAGTATTGTACGAAAAGCAGGATTCCCGAATCCAACAAATGCAAACAGTATAGACTTTACTGTGACAATCAGCGAGGCGGTGACTGGTGTCGATATTGGCGACTTCGCTTTGGCAGGTGCCACATCGGGGGCGACGATAACAAATGTGACTGGTTCGGGAAGTACTTACACAGTGACTGTCGCAACCGGAGTAGACGGATCGCTCGGACTGAATCTTGTTGACAATGATAGTATTGTTGATGGAGCGGGTAATAAATTAGGCGGTACAGGGACCAGCAATGGCAATTTTACAGGTCAAACGTACACAATAGACAAGACCGCACCGACGGTGGTGAGCATCGTTCGCGCTGCTCAGAATCCCACGAACGCGGCAAGCGTTGCCTTCACGGTCACCTTCAGCGAGGCGGTTACCGGAGTGGACGCCAATGACTTCGCATTGGACACGACAGGCGTCAGCGGAGCAACCATCGGCAGCATCACAGGGAGCGGCGTGACCTATTCGGTTAGCCTCAACACGGGTACGTGCAGCGGCACCGTCAGCATCGACTTGGCCAGCAATCCCACGATTCAAGACGCTGTCGGCAACATGCTTATAGCACCGTTTACCAACGGCGAGACGTACACGATAGATCGCGTTCGACCACAAGTCTCGGGAATTACCTTATTATCTCCCAACCCGGCAACTTCTGGCTCCGTTGATTTTCTCGTTACCTTTAGCGAATCCGTAAACGGTGTTGATGCGACAGATTTCGCGATCTTTGGTTCTTCCTCAGGAGCTGCCATCACTAATGTCAGCGGCTCTGGAGCCGATCGCGTCGTCACCCTACTGACGGGATCTGGTGGCACGCTTGGACTGAACGTACTCAACGACAATTCTATCACCGATATGGCCCTTAACACCTTGGCCGATTCTTTCGATGGCTCGGAGTCCTATCAAATCCTCTCAGCGGTCGAGACTATGGTCTCACTCACAGCCAATGCCACTCGGCTGCTTCCTGGGCGCACGCTGACGCTCACCGCCTCCCTGAGCTCTGCCGATGCAACAGGCAATATTACCTTTTTCATAAATAACAATCCTGTCAACACAGTCAGTTTAACCGGGAACATCGCTCAAATTATAATTCCTGGCCTACCAGTGGGTCGATACAACATCACGGCTCGTTATGAAGGAGATTCTACCCATCTTCCCAAAACGTCATCTGCTGTTCGCGTCGAGGTTGGTTCACCTTCTTTGCTGTTTGTCCTCAAAGCGTTTCAAGCTCTCACCGGGTTAAATCAATCCCCGCAAATTCCATCATGGGTCACGAGTTTAGAGTCCGGCCGACTCACTCGCTCCCAAGTGGTGATGGCCATTCAGCGGACACCTGAATACTTCTCGCACATAGTAAATGTTTCCTATTTGACCTTCTTGGGCCGACTCCCGACACCAGCTGAAGCCTCTCGACGCGCGTCAATCCTGGCCGGTGGGCAGTCCGTACCGCAATTCCAGGCGTGGCTGATGGGACAACAGGAATACTACGTCCGCCAGGCTAGTAGTTCTCTGGAGGGCTTCCGCCGAGCGGTAGCTTTCGACCTAACTAGGGAGGTGCACAACCCAACCATCCGTTCAAATTTGGTTCGGGCAATTCTCGTCGTACCGCTTCCCGCTCGATTGGCTGTCGATCCCAACTTCCGTACCACTTTCGTGCTCTCCCTGATGAACCAGTCCATCGGCCAAACGGCTTTGATGCAAGGGCTTTGGGGAAGATTCCAAGACTCGTCGGCTGATGACAGACTACTACCCTTTCGTTCACTTTTGGGAAAGCCGCTCGGATACGCTCAGGTGATCGCAGCGTTGTTAGGCTCGACAACGTACGCACCATGAGCAACGAGTGTAACGGTTATAGCGGGCGCAGCATGGACGATCTGCGCCTCTAGTGCCTATTTCACGGACTGCATCGCTCGCTATCACAGCTACAGCGATGGCTCAGGGATACTATTATCCGATGGTTCCCATGAACTATCCCGTGGCGATGTATAACCCTGCCTATTATTATCCCGCACCTGCTCCTACGAATTTCCCGGAAAAAGTTCGGGGGCCGCAAGAGAGTCGCCCCCCTGAAGGAATATTGCCCGCACTACTTAGCCGATCTCAAGCTATGCCAATCCCGGCTCGACTTGTCGATGCGGTTGAACCACCGGTAGCCGATCGATCATCAACTGCTCCGATGTTGAATTCGCAGAGTACGCAGCCGGGGACGACAACGGCCCCTTGTTGCGTGCGGGCTGACTCGCTCGCCCCTTCGACAGATGGCTGGCAAATCTACGGATTGGGCGGCGTAGGTCTGTTTCGGTCCAATATTGCCAATCGCGATGCTTTTCAACAGTTCTCCAGCACCAGTAATATCAATGGCCAATTCGTCACAACACAGAATAGCACCTCGGTGACTGCATTTGACCCGAGCCTGCAAATATCGCCGTTGGTCGTTCTGGGCCTGTGTGGTGAAAATGGAATGGGGGTTCGTGGGCGGTTCTGGTACTACCACGAAAGCGCTCAGGCAACCGCGAGCAACTCCGACATCACAGGTAGCAGGTTTGCCGTCGCTTCGATCCTACCGGACCCGTATACCATTGTATCTTCGGCAAGCGGAGCCGTGGGACTGATTCCTGCCAGTACGGGGGGGGGCGCATTAGCGGCAGGATTGGCTCCGGATGTCCTCCGCGCAACGCATGACTTCAAAACGCTGGTCTTTGACCTGGAAGCGACAAAACGCGTCGATTTTCATGAATGGACGCTGACTAGTTCAGTCGGTTTACGCTATGCCGGTCTGGAACAGCGCTACGGATTCAGTCGTGTCAATGCCGGCGGGACAGCAGGTCCGAATACATTCCTTATCGACTCGGAATTCTCATCTGCCCAGCATCGCTTCGAAGGCGTCGGCCCGACAATCGCTCTGGAATTGTCGCGAAGCGTCGGCACTCAGGGGTTGGCCTTATATGGAAATGGTCGCGGGACCATGTTGGTGGGTCGGCATCAATTCAACATCCACACTCAAGCACAACTAGATTTCAGCACGGGGGGCACATCTTCTGGCTACGATTTTGTAACCAATGGATCGTCAGGCAGTACTCGTATCGTACCGGTGGGCGAGTTTGAGTTGGGTGTACAATGGGCCGGTAAACTCGGCGGAGTCACGCTCATCGGACGAGCGGGATTCCAGACGCAAACGTGGTTCGACGCTGGAACATTAACGACTACCAAAGGAAATATTGACTTCGTTGGTGCTAATTTCCTGGCCGGGTTACTGTTTTAATCGTCTATTGGCTTTTTGGCCGTAACCCTGGAATCCGTTTCGGCTGCCTGGGTTACGGCTTCTTGCGCTCAGCCCTTCCAAATCAACCGCCTGCTGGCAATAATTTCTACA
>RGDT01000520.1 GCA_009918525.1 Planctomycetia bacterium | reverse complement strand
AGGCCGACTATCGCCCCCACCACGAGGACGCTGGCGAAGACACCCAGCAACACAATCAGCCACGTCGGAAATAACGGCCGCACTGCCGGAAGCTCGACCAATTCCTGGTATTCCGGCAGGCTAACTTGGCTATATTCCGACGACCCTGGCCCTGGATTGACCATTTGTTCCAGAATGCGGTTCGAATCGCCTAAATCGACTACCGAATGATTGGCTCCAGCCCATTTTCGTAATTCGTTGGCCGTCTCTTGAGCGTTCGCCGGTCGTCCTTCGGGGTCTTTGCTCATCAACCGCTCGATCAGCGTTACAAAGCCTTCGGGCAAGCCGGGGCGTAGCCACGCCAGCGGGGTCGGTTCCTCGTTGCGGTGTCGCTTGACTTTTTCCTTGCTCGTCCCGCCGGGGAATGGCAATCGGCCGCTCAAGGCGAAGTACATGGTACAACCCAGCGAATAGAGGTCGACGCGCGGTCCCACACGGGCGGCATTCGTGGTTTGTTCCGGGGCGATGAAGTCCATGGTACCGACAATGTAACCTTTTCCACCAATGACTTCGGCATCTTCGCCGCTCTCTCCATGCATTAGAGCCAAACCCAGATCAACGACCTTGGGAACATCGTTGGGCATGATTAGAATGTTGCCCGGTTTCAAGTCGCGATGAATAACTCCTTGGCCGTGCGCGTGGTGTAAAGCGTCGGCCACCTCGGCGAATAGCCGCGCGGCGCGAGCCGGGTCGAGTTGCCCTTCTTCCGTAATCATCCGCGATAAGGTGCGTCCGGGGATGAACTCCATCGCGATATAGTGAATGCCGCGATATTCGCCGACATCATACGCTTCAGCCAGGTTGGGATGCGAAACCTTACGACACATTTCCATTTCGCGTTGAAATCGAGCCTTCATCCGCGATTCTTTGGCGAGCCGCGGCGGAAGGATCTTCAAAGCCGCCAGGCGACTTTCACGGGAGTCGCGAACGAGAAACACCGTGCCCATCCCACCGCGTCCCAGAGGCGCAAGAATACGAAACGGGCCTATCACCAACCCCTGATAAATACCGCGAATCAGTTTGCTTGTCTGAAATCGTGTGAGTTTACCGCTACGAACGAGGTGATCGGCCAGTTGCTTCGGATCATCGCGATGCGCAGACGGCAATGTCCGTAGCACAGTCTTCACTTCGTCCTGCGTCATCAATTTGCTGCGAATCACG
>RGDT01000519.1 GCA_009918525.1 Planctomycetia bacterium | reverse complement strand
CGACAGGTTTTCCCCACGAGGGGCCAAGGCGTAGCCGCGGGCGTCCCGAAAAACAAACCCCAATGCAGCCGCCATTCCCGTCCCGGCATCGTTGGTCGCCGTGCCGCCCAGTCCTACATAAATCTGGCGTGCACCCCGCTTTATCGCGTCCCGGATGAGCAGCCCAACCCCAAAGGTGCTGGTGTACAAAGGATTGCGCTCTATTGGGCCGAGGCGTTCCAGCCCTGCTGCCTGTGCGCTTTCCAGGAAAGCCAACCCGCCGCCCTGCGCGAGCAGATAGGAAGCCGCACAAGGGCGGCCCAAAGGGTCTGTCGTACCTACCGACACCATCTCCCCGCCCAGGTGGAAAGCGAGCACTTCCGACAAGCCTTCCCCGCCGTCGGCCAAGGGAAATTCCCGGACCTCTGCCGCGGGGAACCCCGCACAAAATCCTTCCGCTATCGCCCGGCAAACGCGCTGTGCAGAAAGGGCATCTTTGAAGCTATCCGCAGCAATTAAAACCCGCATCCCAAAAACCTTTTTTCGTTTTTTCCATTAGACTTGTTCCGAGGGGTCAGCAAGGATAAAAGAGCCTTTTTCCCCTCGATGCCCCCTTCGCAACTCACCTAATGGTATGCACAAAATCAAAAGCAATATGTTTACTTTTTTACCGAAAGCGGCGTCCTTGTTGGCCGCTTTGCTCTTTAGCGCAACTGCCCTCCTGGCCCAAACCGGTATTATCCGCGGAAAAGTTACGGATAAACTCACGAACCAACCCATTGCTTTCGCCAATATCCTGGAAACCAAAACAGGGAAAGGGGTCGTGACCGATGAAAACGGCCAGTTTGAAATCACCGGGCTCGCGCCGGGCCTCTACGATGTCACGGCGAGCTTCATAGGCTACAGCGACGCCACGGTATATGAAATACAGGTGTCCAACGCCAAGCCCGCCGTGCTCAGCATCGAACTGGAAGAAGCAGCCGAGCAATTGGGCGAAGTGGTCGTACAAGCCTCCCCGTTTAAAAAGACCGAGGAAAGCCCAGTCTCCCTGCGCACCATCGGCGTGGCGGAAATCCAACGCAACCCGGGTGGAAACCGCGATATCTCCAAAGTGCTGCAAAGCCTCCCCGGCGTGGTCTCGCCCTCTTCTTTCCGCAACGACCTCATCATCCGGGGAGGAGCGCCCAACGAAAACCGCTTCTTCCTCGACGATGTCGAAGT
>RGDT01000518.1 GCA_009918525.1 Planctomycetia bacterium | reverse complement strand
CGGGGATGTTCTCAGAGCCTGGGATAAGACGTCCGTTTGCCGTCTGGACTTTACCTTGGCGAATCCGGTCAAGGTAGCCAAGGGCCTGTTCTATTGGGTCTTTATGTTCGCCTTGGGCGGCGTCATTCCGCATTGGGCGCTTGAGTTCGACTACGATAAGCGCCGCAGGCGGCAGGTTATGGCCGTCGGAGACCAGAAGAGGATTGTCAAAGACGTTTAGTGCAAGGATGTCTGGTTCTTTGGTGTCAGTTGCACCTGTAATTGGAAAGGAACTGAGAGGCTTGTCAGAGGCAAGGAAGTCGTGGAAGGCAAGGCGTTCGTCGATTAGCCATAGATTGCAAGTGTCGAAGTGGGTCTCATTTGAATCCTTCCGCATAGGCATGATGAGGGTGTGGATGAGGTCCTCGCGGGCGTATGTTCCGTCTTCTTGTCGGCGGATGGCCTTTTCCATTAGATCGATGATCACCCGACGGTGCGAAATATAGTTTGCAAGGTCTGAACGCTTAATATCTGCTGCCATCTGAAGATATTTATCCACCCGCGCACGGTATTCGGGAAAATTCTCTTGGGGTTGCGGATGCAAAACGTCGTGACCTTCGGAAATCAACTCCCGTTCGATTTCCGCCAAATGCTTGTGCAGCACTAGGTCGAGTTCCTTGTCGCTGATCTCGGGGTCAACGAAAATATGCTCTTTAGGGATACGGGGCAGGATTGGTCGATAGCGTGGCGCTTTTTGAGCAACGTAAGTCGTTACCCGCTCCTCACTCAGGCGGCGCTTTTCTTCCAGATAAGTTGAAAGAAAGGCCGCTGCCCGTCCAATGACGGCTTCACGGATTTCTTTCTGTGATAGCTCCGATGAATCGAACAGCGTTGGTTCTTCGTCGATGTCAAAACTCGTTCGCTCGGAACGTACTCGCGCATCTAGCACGGGCGAACTAACGTAGCACTCGTAAACAAACGAAGTGTCTCCGTCGCGGAGGTAGCCAAAAAGGCCTGGTATTTTTCCCTTAAGGCTTTCCTGTGTGACAAGCCGGTTCGAGGCGCAATAGGCGATATTGTGGCCGCGAGCAGATGATGCTGAAATCTTGATGTGAATGAGTTCAAACTTCTCCCCCTTAAGTTCGATGGACTCATTGGTTGCTGCCGCAACCATCTGTTCCTCATACACGTCGTCCAAATTGATCGTCTCGTCGTCGTCGAC
>RGDT01000517.1 GCA_009918525.1 Planctomycetia bacterium | reverse complement strand
AGATGTGTATAAGAGACAGCCACAGGTTGTCGTCCTTGTACGACTGCCACTCGCCCTCCGGGAACTTGCCCTCGGGGAAGAGCAGGCGGCGGCGATTCCGGAGAAACTCGCCGGCTACCAGTTTGATTTCATCGCGCTAAGCCCGACTTGGAGGACACGTCAGACAATTCTCGGCTTCTTGGAAAAGACGGGGCGGCATGGCGAAATCTGGCCGGAACTGGAGGAGTTCGACGTCGATGAAAAGCGCGCGCACGAACTTCTCGCGGCAAATGCGGTTCCGAGCGCCAGACCCGATATTTTCTCGGGATCCAAGATAAGTGTTTCCGCCGAGGAGCGTCCTTTTTTCATCATACGTGAAGACGCGGAGAAACAATTCAAACTCCGCGACGGCAGGGATGAGCGTATCGCGGACTGCGTTAACTCGCTAAGAGCCGCCATTGCGCGGATCAAGCAACGGCAATTACGCGGTGACGAATCGATCCTTCTCGTTGGCCACGCCACCAGCGGACAACTGCTGCTGCATTTGCTGGTTGGAGACGAGGGCGAGTTGCCGACGATCAAAAACGCGCAGATGTGGATGGCCGAGGAACAGCCCGACGGCACCTTCGCTTTGAAAGTCTACAACGACGAGCCGTTTGAGCCGCACGTCGACCGAGGAAAGCCCTGAGTTCTGAACATTTCCACGGCACACCTCCGGTTTTTTCGGAAATAAATAAGCATGGCTCTCGGGCCGGGCCTCGGTCCCGACGTCTGTTCTTCTCCAATGGTCGCCACGTTCGTCGATGTCACGGGCATCATCATTTATTTCACCGTGGCCTATTTCGTCCTCCTGCCGCACCTCCCGCTTTGAGCTTTTGCGCCAGAGGCGTCCGTCTCCGGCCGGAATCCCCTCCGAAATATCGGCCGCGGTCATTTCGATCCCGCGCCCGCGACGCGCACTGCATTTATCGTGCCCCGCACCGGAAAGCAGGTGCCCTGCCTCGGTGATTATCTGAAGAAAATCCCCAACCGAGACCCAAAAGGGCTTTTTTTCGCCGAATCCATAAATGTTTATTGACTTGATAAAGATTCCATCCGAAAACCTCGCCCGATCCTTCGCACGGAATCAATGAAAACCAAACCAAAAGAAAGGAATAATCATGACTTTATCAGTAATGATACAGTCCGTGCGCGGATCTTTGC
>RGDT01000516.1 GCA_009918525.1 Planctomycetia bacterium | reverse complement strand
AGATATAGGCCTATATCTATAACGCTGGCACGGGCCCCCGTCAATGTGTCAGGACGCGTTTAAAGTGTTGTCTCAGAGCAGTGGTGTGATGACCGGTGCTATGCCTTTATGGTGGACGTTTTTTTTTGATTTTCCGGGAGATGTATATTGTCATCATATTCCAAGCATGCGTTCAGGTGAGGCTTCCGCCCCTTGGACCATAAGCCATCCCTGATTCGCACGGCTGAAGCAGCCTGTAAAATGTCACGATTTTGGCGTCACGCTCCTTAAATATTAATAGCGCTGAAAAACGTGACTTTTGTGACCGTTGGGTTTTGGCCTAGAGCATCCTCAAAAAAATGACTGTCACAGCCCGCGGGGGGTTGTGACATCCTTGCTTGGACTGTTCAGTGCGAGCAACGGTGCCATGTTCTTTGTTCAAGTCGTGTACTCGTTCCACATCGGTGCACTCGGATTCCATGGTTTCTGGACAGCCCCGTGCAAGCAGGGGCCGAGTCGTGCTCACGCGCATGTAAAGGGCTCGTCGAGCGTTGCTGTTTCATGACTTTACTGTCAGTGCCAAAATCTGTTGCGCTGGCGCGATTTGCGGCCCCATCTAAGGGGCCGCATTTGGAGCAGAAATTGAGGTCGCAAACGGTGAAGGTGCACTGTCGGCCTTCACCTTTTGCGTACCTGGATTCGAGACCAAAAGCGGCCCCTTAGTTGGGGCCGCCATCTGGTGCCAAGCGCGTGCCATGCGGCACGCGCTGCTGTCGGTTGAGGCGCGCGTGCGCTTGAATCTCGGGTGCAGCCTGCTGTTGCTGCGGCACTGTCAGTCTGACCATGACTGGACTGACCATGACTGGACGCCTGATAACATTGTTTTGTTGGCAGGCTGTAGTGAGGTCACAAGAATTCGGTCGGTGTTCGCGCTTCTCGAGTGCCAATCTCGCCCGTCCCGTCCGCCTCAGATTCCGTCCGCTTTGCAGTCCCAAAATGCAACGACGGACGTGGCCTGCGTGCCCGTGATTTGTAAGTGTGGTGTGCAACGGGGCCACGGAGGATAGGGGTAGGGACAAGCCGCGTGCACGCTGTGCGTGGTCGCACGACGCTGCCTGGCGCGACGGGGCTGTCTGCGTTGGCCAGGTGCAGATTTCTCGTGGGTGTGGCTTGTGCGGATGCTTGCCATGCTCTGTACGGCAGAGTGCGCAACCAATGGACGGCTTCGCCGCGTCGTTTGTGGTTCA